>WRCT01000030.1 GCA_009783775.1 Clostridiales bacterium
AAAAAAACTATAAGATGAAGGTGTGTTATGAATATGTGTCAAGCAGTCGCGAGACGTATTGTGCTATTGTGTCAGGAGAGGAATATCGCGATCAACCGGCTGGCTCGGTTATCAGCTGTGCCGCCATCTACATTGAAGAATATTGTAAACGGTGTCAGCCGCAACCCGGGAACTGTAACAATCAAGAAATTATGTGATGGGCTTGATATAACCATTTTGGCGTTTTTCGATCACGAACTCTTTGCGACCTTGGAACAGGAAATTGTTTGAAACTGGATCAATAGCAGTTTGAGTACTATAGTTTGTAACGGACGACCACAGGTCGCCACTACTTGTTCTCCCGATCCTTTGCCAACGCCGGATAGCTGCGGTCATAGGTCTTTTCCGCCTTTGCGGTAAAAAAACACGCGGGGAACTCGCCGTAGGGCGCATGATTGGCGATACAGACGCAGCATTTCCCGCGATTGGAGCAGGAATAGGTGCAGGGGCATTTCATGGACTTGTTGTTTTCACAGTTCATTTTGACTTCTCCTTTTGAAATGTAATTGCGCGAACACGGTGGCGGCAAAGAGCACGACGCAGCCGAGTATTTCGCGCTGGGTGAGGCGGTCGCCGAAGAAGGCCAGTCCGGCCAGCACGGCAAAGACGGCCTCCAGGCTGAAAATCAGCGACGCGACCGTCGGGTTGACGCGGCGCTGCGCGAACATCTGAATCGACAGGCCCACCGCGCTGGAAATCAGCCCCGCGTACAGCAGCGTCCACCAATTCGGCAGAATCAGGCTCCACGACGGGGATTCAAAAATCCACATCGCAACCAGTCCCAACACGCCGCTGATCAGCAGCTGCAGACTCGTAAACAGCAGGGTATCCGCCTTGGGCGCGTAGTGCGCCACCTGCAGAATATAGATCGCGTACATTACCGCGCAGCCAAAGACAAGCAGATCGCCCACTTCCAGGCGCAGGCTCTCGCGCATACAAAGCAGGTACAGTCCGACCACCGCGCCGACCACAGCCAGCCAGATATTCCAGGATACCTTTCGCTTGAGCAGCAACCCCAGCACGGGAACAAAGACCACATAGAGCGCGGTGATAAACCCCGCTTTGCCAACGGTGGTAAACAGCAAACCGTGCTGCTGTAAACTGGAGGCGACAAAAAGCGTCAGGCCGCAGTACAGCCCGCCAAGCCATGTCGCGCGTTTATCTGTAGGGGCGAACTGTGTTCGCCCGCTTGACCTGCGTAACGCCCAAACCGGCAGTAACGCAAGCCCGCCCAACAGACACCGAATCCCATTGAACGCGAACGCGCCCATGACATTGCCGATCTCCTGCACAGCAAAGCAAACGCCCCATATCATGGCCAGCAAGACAAGCAAGCCGACATAACCCCATTGCCTATTCATAGCGAATCATTCTAACATTATTACAAAGGACTTGCAACTCCCGCGCCGGTATTATAAAATGTATGTAACTTATAAAGGGAAATGGGTAGTTATGCGAGCATATCAAATCGCGGTGGCGGGCACCGGTTATGTCGGGATCATCACGGGCACGTGCATGGCGCACGTGGGACATCAAGTGACCTGCGTCGATGTCGACGCCCAAAAGGTGGCCTCGATGAACGCGGGCATTGCGCCGATCTATGAGGACGGGCTGCAGGCGCTCATGCAGGAGAATCTGGCAGCGGGACGGCTGACCTGCACCACGGACGCGCAGGCGGCTTACCGCAACGCGGACGTCATCTTCATCTGTGTCGGCACGCCGGAGAAACCCGACGGCTCGGCCGACCTCACCTATATCGCGACCGTAGCACGGCAGGTGGCCGAGTCCGTTGAAAAGGACTGCGTCATCGTCGTGAAATCCACCGTGCCGGTCGGGACCAACGACAAAGTCGAACAGTTTATCCGAGATTTCCTTGCCCGCGATGTGCGGGTGGAAGTCGCCAGCAACCCGGAGTTTTTGGCGCAGGGGTCGGCTGTGCACGATATGCTGCACGCCGCCCGCATCATCATTGGCACGGCCTGCGATTGGGCGCGTGAGACGCTCGCGGACATCTATGCCCCCTTTGGGATCCCCACCGTCTTTATGGGCCGCGAGAGCGCGGAGATGACGAAGTACGCCGCGAACAATTTCCTGGCCCTCAAGCTCAGCTTTATCAACGAGATCGCCAACCTCTGTGAGCTGATCGGCGCGGACATCTCCGAGGTGACGCGCGGTATGTCGTTCGACGACCGCATCGGCGCACGGTTCTTAAACGCGGGCGTGGGGTACGGCGGCAGCTGTTTCCCCAAGGACACCAAGGCGCTGGCCCTGCTGGCAAAGCAATGCGGCTATGACCTTAAGACCGTAAACGCCGCCATTGACGTCAACAAGGCGCAGAAACTGCGCCTGTTTGACAAGGCCTGCGAGCGCGTGATCTCCTTTCATGGCTTGAAAACCGCCGTGCTGGGCGCGACATTCAAGCCCGAGACCGACGACCTGCGCGAGGCGCCGGCCATGGAAACCATTGAGAAACTCCTGGCACACGGCGCCGAAATCATCGTGTACGATCCCGTGGGCCTGGATAATCTGAAAAAGATCTACGGCGATAAGCTGGCCTACGCGGGTTCACCGGAGGACGCGCTCAAAGGCGCGGCCCTGGCGTTTGTGTTTACCGAGTGGCCGCAGATCCGCGCGCTGGCGCCGGAGACGTTCAAAAAGCAAATGCGCACGGCGATTGTCTATGACGGACGCAATCTCTACGATCCGGCCGCCATGGCGCAGGCGGGCGTTAAATACGAATCCATCGGACGGGGATAAAAGAATGAAAGTTCTCATTACGGGCGGCGCGGGCTTTATCGGCTCGCACTTGGCGGAGGGGCATTTGCGCAGCGGCGACGAGGTCATCATCGTCGACAACTTTAACGATGCCTATGACCCGGCCGTCAAGCACAATAACATAGAAAGCGCGAAACGGGCAGGGGGGGAACTGACGGTTTTCCCCATAGATATCCGCGACAGGCAGAACCTGGCCCAAGCTTTTTCCCGTGATATCGACTGCGTGATCCATCTGGCCGCGATGGCGGGCGTGCGTCCGTCCATCGAACAGCCGGACCTGTATTACGATGTGAATGTGATGGGCACCTTAAAACTACTTGAGCTCTGCCGCGCGTTCGACATACGCAAGTTCGTCTTTGCGTCCTCTTCCTCGGTCTACGGCAACAACGAAAAGGTGCCCTTTAGCGAGACCGACCCCGTGGACAATCCCATCTCGCCCTACGCCGCCACGAAGAAGGCGGGGGAGCTGCTCTGCTACACGTATCACAGCCTGTACGGTTTTGACATGGCCTGCCTGCGTTTCTTCACCGTGTACGGCCCGCGCCAGCGGCCGGATCTGGCGATCCATAAGTTCACCAAGCTGATCACCGAAGGCAGGCCGATCCCCTTCTTCGGCGACGGCACGAGCAGCCGGGATTATACCTATATCGACGATATCATCGACGGCGTGTCCAAGGTGGCCGATTGGGTCATGCAGGGCGATGGCCGCTATGAAATCTTCAATCTGGGCGAGTCCCGCACCGTTACGCTGGACGAAATGGCAGCCGCGATCGAACAGGCGCTCGGCAAAAAAGCCCTTCTCCGGCGGCAGCCCAACCAGCCGGGAGACGTCACGATCACCTACGCCGATATCACCAAGTCCAAGGCCCTGCTGGGCTACAATCCCACAATGGATTTTGCGCAGGGCATTGCGCGGTTTATAGACTGGTATCGCAAACAAGGAGGATAATTGTCATGAAAAAAGCAAGAAAAACCCTGGCTGTACTGTTGGCGGCCGTCATGCTGCTGATGCTCCCTAAAACGGTTTTCGGTATGCAAATTTTCGTGAAAACACTGACCGGCAAGACCATTACGCTTGAAGTCGAGCCAACGGACACAATCGAGAACGTAAAGCAAAAAATACAGGAAAAAGAGGGCATACCGCCCGACCAGCAACGCCTGATTTTTGCGGGCAAACAGCTGGAGGACGGCAGGACGCTGTCCGACTATAATATCCAAAAAGAAAGCACCCTGCACTTGGTTCTGCGCTTGCGCCCCCCTGCCATCACGCATACCAAGTTTACCGGCGATAAGGCTGCCGCGCTTGGGCTGGACGGCAACACCGTAACGGAGGTCCGCAATGGCGAAACAGCTTTGGCGCCGGACACCGACTATGAGGCGGACGAGGACGGGATCCTTTTGAGAGGTGCGTACCTCGACAGCCTTGCGGCGGGCGATTACGAGCTTACCGTCTCCTACGATGAATCGGAGACGATAACCGTTGCACTGACCGTCATCAAGGCCGATCCGGTGATCCCCGTCTGGCCAAGCGGTTTTCGCGCGGCCTGCGACGCGACGCTGGCCGACTTCCCGCTGACTGCCTTCACCAACAGCGACGGCACACCGGGCGTGTTTACGTGGACGATCCCGGGCGATCCCATCGGCGACGTGGGGACGAACGCGCACAATATGACCTTTACGCCGACCGCCACGGCGGATTACAACACCGCCGATCAGGACGTGGACGTAATCGCGGATAAGATTCTGCCGCTTGTTTCCTGGCCGACCGGTTTCATTGCGCATACAGGACAGAAACTGTCGGATATCGCTCTCACGGATTTTGAAAACAGTGACACGCCTGGGCTCTTCTCCTGGACGAACCCCGACGATCCGGTGGGCAGTGCCGGCTTGCAAACGCACAGCATGACCTTTACGCCGGCTGCCTCCGCAACGGTCGAGACCCTGTCTCAGAATGCCGCCGTTTGGGTTTATGGGCCTTATGTGGCAGGCGACGCGAACTGTGACGGCGCAGTCAACGCGGCGGACGCGGCGGCGATTCTGCGGCACCTGGTGGATCTGAAAGCGCTGAGCCCGCAAGGGTTGTTCAACGCGAAGGTCACAGCGGGAACGGACCCTGTCTCCGCCGCCGACGCCGCGCGTATTCTGCGCTGGCTGGTGGAACTGGTAGCAGATCTGCAGGAAGTCGGTTAAGGCTAGGAGAGTCGAGCCCATGCGCCTCAAACGCCCCAGTTTGGCGTGCGCCGGAGTCAGCATCGGTTGGCGCAGGCCCCCCTACGCCGCCCTCCTCTTCCGTGGCGCCCATCCAAACTGGGACGCTTGAGGTCGAAGAGTTTTCGCAAACAGGATTTTCCCCTGTGGCACGGCGACGTCGCGCAGGCGTGGCGGATCCCACGTCAAGCGGCGTCAACTCCGCTACGGGGGAAAATCCTTGCGAAAACCGCATGGGTTCGGCTCACCTAGCCTTAAGCGCTCTCGAAATATTCCTTCAACACCTGCGCCAACTGTTCCACACCGGCGGGGTCAATGGGGTTGCCCAGACCGTTTGCCGCGAGAATCTCCTGAAAATTCGAATACGGCTCACGATTTAATATGTTCAAATAGGCGGTAGTGGCAGCCTGCCTGTCTTGTTGCGCCAGCTCCCAGATCCGCAGCGCGGCCAGCATACTCGTCGCGTAGCTGATGTAATACAACGGCGACTGAAAGTGGTGCGGGATATAGGTCCAGCCCGTGCCCTCCGCGCCGTAAAGCTCCGACAAACCGTAGGCAAAGCCCAGCTCCCGATACATATCGTTCACCTCCGGCACGGTGAGCTCTCCCGCCGCGTAGACCCGTTGCGCAAACTCGTCCTCCATGCAGCCCGCGACCACGGAATACAGCCCGTCGAGCAAGGCCCCGACCCGCGCCGCCTTCGCGTAGCGTGTGAAAACCGTATCATACATGCCCATCATCAACAGCTCAAACCCCTGCGAATCCACCTCACAGAGATCCAGGCATTCGCCCGCGTTCAGGCCTGCCGAAGGATTGAAATAGCTATTGCTAAAATGCCCGAACTCATGGATCACCGTGCCCACGACCGTGGCGGAACCGTCCCAGTGCGAGTACAAAAAGGGCGCGTGCCGATCCGAAAGATAGATCGTATAGCTGCCGCCGAGCTTATGGTCGTCCCATACCAAGTCGTACAGCTCATGCTTCATCATATAGTCCCAGGCGGGGGAGAGGGCAGGCACGGTCTGCGCGATGGCCGTCTGCAGCCGTGCCATGGTGAAGGATTGCACAAACTCCGCCGTATAAAGATTGTACAGCTCACCCGCGTATCTGATCGTGTACTCACGGCAAAGCGGCACAAGAAAGGTCTTGACCGCCGCACAGAGCGCGGTGATCTCTTCCGTCGAGTAGTCCCGCCGGTAGCAGTCATAGCGATAGGCCGCATAGCTCTCATATCCCAACTTCTCCGCTATACCCAATCGCAGATCGCGTAGTTCCGAAAACAGGGCCCCCGCCTGCCGCGCAAACTCGCCCTCGTCCAAATCGTCGCGGCCTGTGCCCAATCGGTCATACGCGTTGACCAGCGCCAGCTCCCGCTCCATATCGCCCAGCACCTCAGGCGAGCCCAATGTGCTCTCATTCACAAAACCCTGCTTGTATTGCTTATTCCACGGCAGGGTCAGCGCCCCCGCCTGCTCAGCCGCGATCAGCGCGACCGCGATATCCACCAGCTTATAGTGCAGCTCGTTCAACCCGCCGCTGAGCGCGATATAGCGTGCCTGCCACACGTCCTCGCGCATATCCTGGCAATAACGAATATAGGCATAGGCGCAGGCCGAGTGCGCGCTTTCATAAGCTTGACACAGCTCCTCAAAGGCCTGCCGTTGTTTCTCCGGTTGCCTGCCGCTCTGAACCCGCCGCAGCAGAATCTCCGCGCGGCGTATCAGCTTATCCACATCGGGCATAGTGAATGTGATATCGGAAAAGACCCAGTCGTCCGTTCCCGCGCAGTCCGCGACAGACGGCTGCCGAAGCCAGTCCTCCGCGACCCGCTGCAGCGGCACGCAGGAACAAAACAGGAGCAAGAGGGCCAACAAAAAACTACAGAATTGTTTACGCTTCATGCTCCAGTATACGCGCGCAGGGCGCGAATAGAAATGAAACGTCGCGCATAGACCCACGCCTCACTTCATACCTTATGGAGACAATACTGCATTGTGGAGGGAATTATGGACAGAGAAAGCCTGTATCGGGATATCGCAACGCGCACGCAGGGGGATATCTACCTCGGCGTGGTCGGCCCTGTGCGCACAGGGAAATCCACATTCATCAAACGGTTTTCGGAGCTTTTAATGCTGCCGAATATCGAAAACGAGCACATCCGCGCCCGCGTGGTGGACGAATTGCCGCAGAGCGGCAAGGGGCGCACGGTCATGACCACCCAGCCCAAGTTTGTGCCCAGCGACGCGGTGCAGGTCTCTCTGGCCGAGAATATCCCTGTGAATATGCGGCTGGTGGACTGCGTGGGTTATATGATCCCTGACGCGATCGGCAGCATGGAGGGCGAGGTACCGCGCCTTGTGCGCACGCCCTGGTTCGATTATGACATCCCCTTCGAGGAGGCAGCTGCCCTCGGCACGGAGAAGGTGATCTGTGACCACAGCACCATCGGCATTGTGATGACGACGGACGGCAGCATTACGGACATTTCCCGGGAAAAGTATCTCGAGGCCGAGACCCGCGCCATCACCGCCGCGAAGGCCACGGGCAAACCCTTTGTCGTGATCGTCAACTCCACCATGCCGGAGGGCGACGCGGCCCAGGGTGTGGTGGAAACGCTGACCGCGACGCATGGCGTGCATGTGCTGCCGCTGGACGTCCTGCGCATGAACGAGCGTTCCTTGCAGGACCTGCTGACGCAGATCCTCTTTGCCTTCCCCTTAAAGCTGATCCAGGTGCAGATCCCGCCCTTTATGCGCGCCTTGGGCACGGAGCACCCGCTGGTGCAAAGGCTGCTGCTGCCGGTGCTTTCCACCGCGCCCGCGCTGCGCATTATGAGCGACTATACCGCTTTGGTTACGCAACTGTCCTCGGTCGAGCAGTTTGAGTGCCCCACGCTGGAGGAACTCTCCCTCGGCACGGGCACGGTCACGGTGCGCCTGCGGCCCGAGGACGGTGTGTTCTACGAGGTCTTAAGCAACGCCTGCGACTGCGATATCCGCGACGACTATCAGCTCATGTCGACCATCAAGGACTTTGTCTCAGCCAAGCGTGAGTTTGATCTGATCGCGGGTGCGCTTGCGCAGGCCAAGCAAACGGGCTACGGCATTGTGCCGCCGATCCTGGACGAGATGGAGCTGTTGGATCCCGAGATCATTCGCCAGGGCAGCAAGTTCGGCGTCAAGCTGCACGCCAAGGCCAGCGGCCTGCACCTGATCCGCGTGGACATCGACAGCGAGATCAATCCGATCGTGGGCTCCGAGCAGCAGTCCGAGGCGCTGGTGCAGTATCTGACCGACACCTTTTCCTCCGACCCGACCGCGATCTGGCAGACGAACATCTTCGGCAAATCGCTCTACGAACTGGTCTGCGAGGGTATGCAGGGCAAGGTCGTCGGCATGAACGAAATGGTCCAGCAGCGTATGCAAAACACATTACAGCGCATTGTGAACGATGGGTGTAATGGGTTGATTTGTATTATGCTATAACGCTTCGCTTCGTCAAAGTGACTGCGGTCACTTTGCCGGTTAGACTTTGCGGCAAATTACTGTCCAGCACCTGGGGCGTACACCAGGTGTTGGACGGCCGCAATCTGCCGTAGGGTGTGCGCCGCGGCCGTACACGCCGCCCTTGCGCACGGATTATATGGGTTCTTTTGCGCATAATAGAAACACCAATGAGAACCGATATCGCAATTGAAAGCAGAGAGTTATTCGCTGACTACCCCGGCGTGCATGAGGACGTCGAGCTGCGGGGCGGGCTGCGGGTTTCGCGCGTGAAGATCACCACCGACGAGGCCTCGCGCGCGCTGGACAAGCCCAAGGGCAGATACTTTACTTTGACCGCACAGCGGCACAGCCTGTCCGACGCGGCCTTTCGCACGCAGGCGGCGCAGCTGATCGCCGGTGAGATGGAAACCATCATCGGCGAGGAGGGCGACGAGCCCAAGTCTGTAATGGTCGTGGGCCTGGGCAACCGCTTTGTCACGCCGGACGCTTTGGGCCCCAAGGTGGCCGAGCACGTCTTTGTCACGCGCCACATTCAAATGTACTGCCGCGACGCGCTCGACGGCAATGTGCGCACCGTCACCGCCTTTGCCGCCAATGTGCTGGGCATTACGGGCATGGAGACGGTCGAGGTCGTGTCCGGACTGGTGCAAACCATTCACCCCGACCTGCTGATCATCGTGGACGCGCTGGCCTCGATGGAGAGCGCGCACATCGGCTCCGTGATCCAAATGAACGACAGCGGCATCTCACCCGGTTCGGGAATCGGCAATTTTCAAACCGCGCTCAACGACCGAACGGTCGGTGTGCCCGTGATCACTTTGGGCGTGCCGCTGGTGGTGTCGGCCGAGACGATCATCGGCGACGCGCTGGACCAACTGCAAATCTCAAAACCCGACTATACCGACCTGCCCGAAGAATTCGCGCACATGATCGTCACGCCCAAGAACATCGACGCCATGGTGGCCGACGCGGCAAAGGTTCTGGCCGAGGCGATCAACCTTGCGCTGCACGGGACGCAGTATCGTATGTTGGAGCAGCTGTTGTCGTAGATGAGAGGTGAGGGATTAGGAATGAGGAATGAAGGATCACTTTTATAGATTTTCAGTCTTTATGAGGGTATACTTATGAAAACAACCAGCAAAAATAATAAAATGTGGAAATGGGTTAAAAAAGTATTATCCATCGCGGTGGCGATCCTCATCATGAGCGTAAGCGTAAATATGTTTTTGGGCCCGCACAGCATTGCCGCCGGCGGACTCACCGGCCTGTCCATTATACTGGAACAGCTGCTCCATTTGGACCGCTCTGTCATCATACTGGTTGGCAACGTTGTTGTCCTTGCCTGCGCCTTTTTCTTTCTTGGCAAGGAAATGTTTTTCAATACGGTGATCGGCGCCGCCCTGTTGCCGCTGATCATTGGGGTAGTGCCGCATATTACCCTCGTGCAGGACACCATGCTCTCCATGGTCATGGGCAGCGTGCTGTTTGGGATAGCGGTCACCATTATGTATCACAACAAAGCGTCCAGCGGCGGCACGGCCATACCGCCGCTGATTTTCAAAAAGCATTTTGGACTCAATACCTCGCTGGGCCTGTTTGTAACAGACGGTATCGTCGTCATTTTAAGCTTAATTGTATTCAGCGTAGAGTCTTTCTTCTACGCCGTCTTCTCCATTTTCATCACTTCGGCCACCATGCACTATATTGAATCGGGCATCAATAAGAAAAAGATGGTCTACATCATCAGCAATCAACATGAGTCGATCACGCACGACATTCTGCACGAAGTGGAAAGGGGCGTGACCATCGTTCCGGTCATCGGCGCGTATAAAAAGAACCCCATGCAAATGCTGTTGGTCACGTTAAGCACAAGAAATTACAGGCAGTTGCTTTCCATCGTAAACAAGCACGACAAAGATGCGTTCATGATCACCGACACGGTATCGGACGTCCACGGCCAGGGCTTTACCTACGAGTCGGGCAGTGTATAAACAGCTAATGCCTTTCGGCGGCTTCGGCAATCGCCTTTGTTTGGTGGACCGTACCGCGCGGGTGTTCGGGCGGCGCGTAAATGGAGTACAGTTTCAGCGGTCTGTTGCCCGTGTTCGTCAGGTTATGCCAAGTGCCCGCGGGCACGAAGATCGCGAAATCGTCAAACGCGGGCTGCCGGAACGTCAGATTGTCCCGACTGTCTCCCATCTGCACCAAGCCCTGGCCCTCATCAATGCGTAAAAACTGATCCACATCCGGATGCACTTCAAGCCCGATATCCACGCCGACGGGAATACTCATCAGCGTGAGCTGTAAGTGCTCTCCCGTCCACAAAGCGGTGCGAAACGTGTCGTTGTGAACCGTGGCCTTGCTGATATCCACCACAAAGGGATTCGGCCCGAAGTCCGTCGCCCTGTCGGCGCGGGTCGGCCGCTGCGGCGTCCTCGCGTTGCTATTTGCATAATATCCGTCATAGTTATACATCTTGCTGGTTCTCCTTTTTGTCTTCCCAGCACAATATGCAGACCATCAATCATTTGCCATTACGCTTCGGCCATTAAACGATGGGGGCGGGGGGAGGAACAGAGTTTTATAATCTTAAATTTCCATCGTGACAATTGAGCCACTTTAGACTATACTTTCCCTATCAACCCATCAGGAGGCAACCCCATGCAGAAAAAAGCTTTGGTAATTATTGACATTCAGAACGACATAACCAAGAATTACAAAGAGATCATTGACAATATCAATAAAGCCATCGATTGGGCAGTGAATCATGATATCCATGTCGTTTATATCAGGCAGGAATATACATCAGACACGATGAAGAAATTCAAACCCAATACCCGTGGGTCTGAATTGGTTCCGGAACTGAAAATAGTATCAAAAAGTATATTTACGAAACACAAGCAAAACGCGTGCAGCAGTGAGGCATTCGCCGACTTCATTGATGAAAATGAAATATCTGAGTTCTACCTGACAGGAGCGGACGCGCTCGTTTGTGTGAAGTCAACCTGCTATAACTTGCTGAAGGCAGGCTACAAAGTTACTGTCTTGTCAGATTGCGTCACCAGTTATGACAAAAGGAAAATCAGCGAAATGCTGCAATACTATGAAAGCAAAGGCAGCAGGGTAATTCCTCTGGATGACCTGCTGCGTTCAATCATCTAAGGATAGCGTATCTATGATTACGAACCCAATATCAACATCAGATTGTTCAAAAGAAACTGCTGCGCGGCGGGGCTGTACAGGATCGCGTAGTACTCTTTATCAGACCCGATTCGCTTTTCCTCGTGCATTCCGATCTCCGTGCCGCGTTCACCCACGCGCCTGCGTCGGGCGTTGCCGACAATTTCCTCCCGCAGATAACCCTGGGCAAGCAGCCAGTCCGTCAGCGGCCGATAGCTGAGTTTCGGCCGGTTTTCATCACCGATCGCGCTGTGGATATGCTCGCAGAATTTGGTGATCAGCAGCGGCTGCGCGGAAACTTCGATACGTGCCAATTCATCCTCCGTAATATGGAACGGAACTTTGGCGGTCTTTGCCGCGCTCTTGCCCACCACGCCGCCTTGTTCAATGACCTGGCGCAGCACGTCCGAAACATAGCAGAAACACCGCGATAGCCGCACCTGGTTCAATACCGTATCTTGGGGAACCTCCGCGTCCGAAATCGGGTCAATTCCATTGGCGAGCTTGTCCAGGTATTCCTTCGCCCGCATCATCTTTGCCAATTCATCCATGATTTTTGCCCCCTAAAATTATGCTGTTCACCGAAATACATAATGTTTTTTGACCGGCGCCAAAACCTTCCACACGCAGGCAAGCCCCTGCGGGAAGACCACATAATCGCCCGCGCCGAAACGCACGCTGCCGCCAGCATACGCGACCTCAACCTCGCCCTCGAGCAACAGACAGGTCTCTTCGCTGTCATAATACCAGTCAAACTCCGAAACGCCGCAAGTCCAGATCGGCTTGCGCGTCATCTCGGCCTTTTCCGCCTCAGAGGGCTTTTTCACGATAATGTTCATACTCTCACCTTCCGACTTTGATATCCTCAATCCCTATGAGCGTGCAGCCCCTGCCTGAGAGAATCCCCTCCAAACGCTCCTTGCATTCGTTCTTGCCGCTGGCCGAGACCAGCTTGACGTCCACGCTTTTCCCTTCGGGCAGCAGCGCCAAAGCGGAAATAACCACGGGCGGCGGATTGCTGGCCCACACGGGCGCGCAAAGTATGATCCGATCATAGGCGGACCAGTCCACGTCAAGCGGCTGCATCGGCCACGCCTTGCCCTTGATAACGGCAAAAATACCCGCCGTATAGGCCCGAAACTTCCCGGGCCGCCGCGCGTCCAAAATCTCCGCGCTGTCCGCGCCCTCCTTTGCCGCCAACTCCAACGCAATCCGCTTGGTATTGCCTGTGTACGAATAGTATAGAACCAGTGTTTTCATTTGGATACCTCCTTAAAACGGTCATATAGCCGCTTGAATATATTGTAGTTTTCTCGCAAGTCATCGGGCAGCTCCGCCGCCGCTATCACATCCAACTGTGGAAATTGGATGTGGTCGTGCAAATAGAATAGTCTTTCATAAAACTGTTCCTGTGTTTGAAACTTTCTGTCATCAAACGCGTCACAGCGCAGGGAAACAAGATAGGCGCGATCATCTGCTTCATCCGTTCTCATGTCGCCGAAAAAGATACCGTACCGCGTAACTCCATCATGCTCTTTATAGCGAACGATATCCATGTTTTTCAGAAAAGCTGGCAAGACCGGAGGCTTGTTTAGGAAACAAGGACGCTGTTCGCAGTCAAGACATTTTCCATCGCAATCGTCCGCGAGAGATTCCGTTTCGGACATATGGTCATGCATCACATCAACCAATACAAAATCGCCTTTATATGACGCTGCGCCGTGCCAGTCTTCCTCGAAATTCTTAATTTCTGTTTCATTCGTGAATTTACGCTTTTCAATATCAAAGCGTGATTGTTCGTCGAATGTTACCTCATAATACGCGCAAAAACTCTTAATTTTCTTTATGGCGCCTTCAAAAGACCTTGCGATATATCGTTCTTCCCATGATGTAGGCCCATCTTTTATTTTCGCCTCAAAAATACAGTTATCCTCTGCGGAAATAAACATCTCCCACTTTTCCTTTTCAAAGGCAATACAGCGTTCTGCCTGCGCCCTGGTCTTTTCGTCCTCTGTATCAGCCGCAATCAGCCGTAACAATTCAAGTCTCGTATTGTAGTCGGGCGCATATTTATACGCCAAAATCAGCAAATCAAAGTCGGAAACCATGAACGAGGTTTCTTCGATTGCGTTTTGAAGCGTAGCTGAACAGGTCTCCGATACAATGCGTTTTGCGAGTTTTTCATTCATGAATCTCATTGTATCACAAACATCAAGATTATGGTATAATTTCCATATGATAAAAGGAAAGATTATTGATCTGGTTCCCGCCACATTGGACGACAGGCAAAAAGTATACGACTGGTGCTTTTGCTCAGAGACCACCCTGTCCCATTCCGGACCGCCGGATTACCCCGATGTGCCTATCCCGACCGCCGAAGAATTCTTTGCCGACTATGCCCCGTACTTCTTCACCGGCGCGGCGCCGCAAGATGGGCAAGGGTTTATGATTGTGCATAAGGGCGAGCCCGTTGGTTTTATCAGCCACTGCTCTTTTCACTTAAAACCGCGCAAAGCCGAGCTGGATATTTGGTTAAGCAGCGAGGCCAACTGCGGCAAGGGATATGGCTCCGACGCCATCGCCGCCCTCGCGGGCCATCTCGAAAAATCGCTGGGTATGGAAGAATGCCTCATGCGCCCCTCGCACAAGAACGAAAGAGCCATTCGTTCGTATAAGAAAGCCGGATTTGAAGAATCCCTTGCCCCGCCCGACGACTACTTAAAGGATGAATATTTATCCGTCTACGGCGCGGGAGACTATGGCGCGGACGCGACCGCGCTACTGATAAGGAGGCACCCATGCCTGAACCATTGAAAAACCATCT
>WRCT01000031.1 GCA_009783775.1 Clostridiales bacterium
ACGGTGCAGTAGAGGTTGATAAGTAAGATTTCTTTTGTCATAACTAAATCTTACCATCTATTTCCACCGTTTGCCTTTCTTCTGTCACGAGTTCACACTTTGTTTAACTCGTGATTGGCATTAATAAGGAATAAGTAATAGGGGTGGTGTGCTAACGCACAATGGATGAGATTTTCGAAAAAATAATGGAGAAAACTGCGGAGCAGTTTTTTCAATAATTATTACTTATTATTTATTCTCTATTACTTGACAGAAAGGAGCCGCAACAGTGGAACGAATGAAAAAAGTCAACCGCCCCCAAAACGCATTCCGCGCCATGCGGCGGCTGTTTGCCTTTCTCAAGCCCTGGCGCGCGCGGCTGGCGCTGATCGCGTTTTGCGTGGTTCTGCTGACCGCCGGCTCCGTCACGGGCACCTATATGCTCAAGCCGCTGTTTAACAGCGTGGCGGAGATGTTTGACACAGGCAGCCGCGACTTCACCCATTTCTTCACCCTGCTGGCCATGCTCGGCGCCCTGTATCTTGTCACCGTTGTACTCAACTATCTCAGCCCGCGCCTCATGCTGCCCATCTCCACGGGCGCGCTGCTGCGCCTGCGGACCGAGATGTTCGCCCATATGCAAAAGCTGCCGCTGTCTTACTTCGACAGCCAAACCCACGGCGAGATCATGAGCCGCTACACAAACGACACCGACACCCTGCGCGAAATGCTGTCACAGGCGCTGCCCTCTTTATTCGCGGGCACACTCACGATTTTGGGTATTGTGACCATCATGCTCGTGCTCTCGCCCATGCTCACGCTGGTCGTGCTTTGCGCCTTCGCGCTTATGATCTTCATCGCGCAGTGGTTCTCGCGCAGATCCGTCTCGCTCTTTCGCGGACGGCAGGCGGAACTGGCCGCGACCAACGGCTTTGCCGAAGAGCATATCGAGGGCCAGCGCGAGGTCCAGGCCTTCTGCCGCGAGGAACAGACGCGGGCCGACTTTGAAATCCTGGCCGAGCGGCTGCGCTCCGTCTCCGCGGGCGCGAGCGCCTGGTCCATCGTCATCATGCCCGTCATGGGCAACCTCAACTATGTGCTCTGTATCGCGGTCGCGGTCGTGGGCGTCCTGCTCATGACGGGCGGCCGGTCGTCGGTCGACATCGGCACGCTGGCGGCCTTCTTGCAGTATTGCCGCCAGTTCTCCCAGCCCATCACGCAGATCTCCCAACAGATGAACATCGTGCTGAACGCGCTGGCGGGCGTGGAGCGTATCTTCGCGCTGTTGGACGAACCGACCGAGACGGACGAGGGCGGCGTGACCCTGCGCAAGGAAGAGGACCGTTGGTATTGGCGCCAGCCCGACGGGGCCGAACGACCGCTCTGCGGCGATGTGCGCTTTGAGCACGTAACCTTCGGTTACAATTCGGACGTCGAGGTCTTAAAGGACGTCTCCCTCTTTGCCAAGCCCGGCCAGAAAATCGCCTTTGTGGGCGCGACGGGCGCGGGCAAAACCACAATCGCCAGCCTGCTCAACCGTTTCTATGACATTGAACAGGGGCAGATCACCTACGACGGGATCAACGTAAAAGATATCAAAAAGGACGACCTGCGCCGCTCGCTCGCCACGGTGTTGCAGGACACGCATCTCTTCACGGGCACGGTGCGCGAAAATATCCGCTACGGCAGGCTGGACGCCACGGACGCCGAAGTCGAGCAGGCGGCCAAACTCGCCAACGCGCATTATTTTATCTCGCGCCTGCCACAGGGGTATGATACGGTCTTGACGGCGGACGGCGGCAATCTTTCGCAGGGCCAGCGGCAGCTTTTGGCCATCGCCCGCGCCGCGGTGGCCGACCCGCCCGTGCTGGTGCTGGACGAGGCGACCTCATCCATCGACACGCGCACGGAGCGTCTGATCGAAAAGGGCATGGACCGTTTAATGTCTGGCCGCACGGTCTTTGTCATCGCGCACCGGCTCTCCACTGTGCGCAACGCGGACGCGATCCTGGTCCTCGAGAACGGCCGGATCATCGAGCGCGGCGACCACGACGATCTGCTCGCCCAGCGCGGCAGATACTATCAGCTTTACATGGGTATGTTCGAACTGTCGTAGGGGCGACCTGTGGTCGCCCGTTACAGGTTGTTATGAGTTGCAGACCCCTTCTCTTGCCTCTGCTCTTGTATCGTTGACACGGGCGTACTTACTTGCAGTATCGGTTTGTCTTTTGCAATTCTTGAGAGAATATAGCAAACATCAATAATGCCAAAGAAAAGCAACAAAGAGCCAAAACCCAGTTTTACTGCCTTAATAAGCCTGGATAAATTCCATGACATATTGTGTGATGCGTAATAAATCTCCGTGTAAAAATCAGCTCCGAACTTCATGGAGGAAGCTCCGTCTGACGCTTTTGCTGCCATCACGACAATTCCCATCACAATGGCAAATATGCCGGCGCACAATCCTATTAAGGACCAGATATTCAGCTTTTCGTCTTTCATTTTCTTTCTCCTTTTGTTGTAGCATTTAGCAGATTATGATGACTTCCACTTATCATATTCCCTTGCAAAACCGATCCCATCGATAGAAAAGGAATATCTTGAACTGCCGATTGTGATGATGCAGGAGATTTCCTTGCCATCTTTTAAATACGCCCCTATTTGGGTGAAACCATCTCCGAAAAGATACAGGTCGCCATTCGGCGTGGTTCCCGAAAGACGGTACTCATCGACCTTTTCGTCAACCTTTATTTTCAGGATAAGGTCATCACGACTTGAAAATGTTGCCTTGAGCCTTCCGTACTCAAAGAGCCGAAAGCTGATCGAGGACCCATAAAAAACAATCACGTCCAGGTTGGAACCGCTTGTCGCGGTATTGCTGAACCTGCCGGAAAAACTGCCGCGAAGATATCGGTCTGCCGTTGGGTCCCCGAAGTCATCAACATAGTGAGCGATCTCCCAGTTCGACGGCTCCGGCGTTGGTACAGGAATGCTCAAATCAAAGCCAAAGTCACTTGCGTCTAGGGGAATATCGTTGTCCTCCAGTATGCTGTTGACTATGGTGAGCAGAATCTCCGTTGCCCCGGGTAAGATGGCCATTACCCTCTCCCTTGAACTCTCCGGCTCAACAAAGTCTATGCTGTAAGCGGAATCATAGGGGTACGTACCGGGCAGCATTTCTCCTGTCGCCGAAATAGAATCGCCATTGATGATACAGGCCCACGAACTCATATCCCGGTTTTCATAAACCTGAATCATATAAGTGTAGGAGAACCCGCTGTCACTTAAATAGGAAACAAAGGAAACGCCCAACACAGGTCCGTCGTCAGCGTCCAGCTCGGTTGCGAGAATCGAAATTTTATGCCCCCCGCCCGATTTAGTAAGCTCAATCCCCAAGTCCGTTTCCGTTCCTTTTTCAGCAATGTGCTTTCGCAGAATCGTGATTGCGGTCTCCGGTTCCGGCTCTTTGCCACAACCGACAAATATGGCTGCCAGCAACAATGCCACCATTAGCAGGACAAGCGGTTTTTTCATTTTGTTTTCTTCCTCCATTTCTTTTTTTGTAGAATTGAATCATCTATAAACAACATTATACATCTTTGGTTTCCATAAAGCAACAAAAACATATCTTCGTTTTCCACAACAAGGGGCCATGTGAGGAATAGAATTACATATATAGGGTAGGTATATAAGATGGATTATTCGGAATGGTTTTCGGGACGATTGACCGAGCTTCGCCTGCAAAAAGGCGTATCCGCAAGGGATATGAGCTTGTCGCTGGGACAAAGCGAAAGCTATATCAACAAAATTGAAAACAAGCGCACCATGCCGTCTATGGCGGGGTTTTTCTATATCTGCGAGTATTTTGGGATCATCCCGCAAGAGTTTTTCGACACCGACGTAAATGCCCCTGCTGCCGCGAAAGAACTCATGCAGGAATTGGGGAAACTGACGCCCTATCAAACGGAGCACGTAATCAGCATAGTCAAAGAATTGAATAGATGAACAGCCTGTCGTTCTGAGCTGCAGGCGAAGAATCTGAAATGAGCCTATCTCAAGATTCTTCACTTTGTTCAGAATGACAACGATATGTTCGTGTGGTTCGTGGTTATCCCCTACGTCATTGCGGACTTAATCCGCAACCCGCCGCAGCGTATTCGCGTGTATTCGTGCTTTTCGCGGTTAAAAATAAAATAAAACCCCATACTATCCCCATGACTTCACTTTGGACGGATACGGCGGCATTGCCGCAGTTTCCCGCGCTGGCGGGGGATATCGAGACGGACGTGGCCATTGTCGGCGGCGGGTTGGCCGGCCTGCTCTGCGCCGCCTTTTTGCGCGAGGCAGGGCTGGAAACCGTGGTACTGGAGGCGGACCGGATCGGCTCAGGCACGACGGGCGGCACGACGGCGGTGCTCACCGCGCAGCACGATGTTCTCTATCAAGATTTAGAAAAACGCGCGGGCTTTGACGGCGCGCGCGCCTATCTCAACGCCAACCTGTGGGCGTTGGAACGCTTTGCCGCGCTAGCGCAGCATATCGACTGCGACTTTGAAACCTGCGACTCCGTCATGTATGACGCAAACGACGCGGCCAAACTGCAACGCGAGGTGGGCGTGCTCAAGCGCCTGGGCTACTCTGCCGCGTTTTCCACCGAGACCGAGCTGCCCTTCGACGTGGCGGGCACGCTGCGCTATCCCGACATGGCGCAGTTCCACCCCTTAAAATTCCTGGCCGGACTGGCGCAAGGCCACACGATTTTTGAGCAAACCCGCGTGACGAAAATCGAGGGCAATACCCTCTTCACCGACCGCGGCAATGTCTCCGCCAAACGGATCATCGTCGCGACCCGTTTTCCCATTCTCAACAAACACGGTTGGTACTGGCTCAAGATGTACCAAACCCGCTCCTATATCCTCGCGCTGGAGGGCGCGGGGAGGCTTTCCGCGAGCTATGTGGACGGCGGCAAGGCCGGATTTTATTTCCGCAGTTACGGCGACCTGCTTTTGGTCGGCGGCGGCGATCAGCGCGTGGGCCGAAAGTCACGCGGCTTTCCCTATGTCGCCGCGTTCGTACAGGAACACTATCCCGACGCGGACCTGCGCTACGCCTGGGCCGCGCAGGACTGCATGAGCCTGGACCAAGTCCCCTATATCGGGCGCTACAGCCCCGCGCTGCCGCACGTTTTTGTGCTCACAGGCTTCAACGAATGGGGCATGACGCACGCCATGATCGGCGCGGCGCGGCTCTGTGATATGCTGACAGGCAAGACGCCCGAAACGCCCAAGCTCTACAACCCACGCCGGAGTATTTTCAAACCACAGCTTTTTGCCAACCTTGGCGCGACGCTTTTGAACTTCGTCAAGCCCACCGCAAAACGCTGCCCGCACCTGGGCTGCGGCCTGACATGGAACGACCGTGAGCGCAGCTGGGACTGCCCCTGCCACGGGTCGCGTTTTACGGAAGACGGAGGGCTTATAGATGGTCCTGCCTTTAAGAAAATGCAGAATGCAGAGTGCAGAGTGCAGCATGAATGAAAAAAACGCAAGCGTTTTCGGGGCGATTATCAACCGCCCGTAAAAAGTGTGCTATTTGACATATCCCCGCCAAAAACGTACAATAACCCCATCAGACAGGCGGGGAGGAAAGCATGACATTCTTTCAAAAACATAAGCTCCTGCTTTGCCTGGCGGTCCTCTTATGCCTGACCGGCTGCGTCTGCGAGCGCGGAAAGGGGACAAACGAAAACCCAGGCGTGATCCATGAGCAGGTAAAACCCATTATGCACGATTGGATAATACCCGAACCGGTGCCCACATGGACTGATCCGGAAGAACCGAAACTGAGCGAGGAAGAAATCAACGCGCTGATTGCGCTCCTGTTGCCACAACTGCAGGGCGAAGGCTGCTTTGTTGATGATGACGACGCCGTTTTGGAAGTGTTTGCCGAGGCAGGAGAAGAGAGCGGTACTACCTATACAACTTCTTTTCGGAACGGGGTGCCCCTATGGAGTCGACATCGTGTAGAGAAGACAGGAAAAAAAGAAATTGAATATTGGTACAAAGGTCAGCACTATACCTCTGACGGTCAAAAATGGAGTGCAACCCGTCGTGACTTTTCATCGCTGCCTCATCATGATTATAAAACTGTACTCTCTGATTTGGTGGAACTGTTTTCCGGCAAATATCGAATCTCCCTTAAGCGTTACGAGATGAACAGGGGGTTTGAAATCTCTTTGTATTTTCCTTGGGAAGAGTATGAGGGGCAGGAAACCGGTTTAACGATATGCGCGCGTCTAGACCGCGTAGATTTTTGTATTGACGATGAGAGCGTGCTGTATTGGATATGCATCATGGCTCCAAACTTTGAGATATATGCGCTTGCGCTTGGGCCTGAATCTGAACTGTCTTATATGCACAGGGAATCTGCGTACAACCTTATCAACGATGATATGGGCGAAGCCTCGCCGCTTTGGCGGTCGCAGGCATAACGGTCATTGGAACCCCTGATTAAATCATTCGCCGGGTAGATTGGCTATCAGAGTGGTCCCAACATAGGAGCTTTTGGCAGGCCGGCTATTCCCCCTCACGATTTAATCAGTGGGCCCCATTCTGCGCGCAGCAAAGAATCTTTCAGAGAAATCCAGTTCAAGATCCTTCGCAAGACCCTTCGGCAGAAAATGCCTTATGGCGGTTCTGAGGAACCGGCTCAGGATGACAATGAAGAATCTTTCGTGCCTTTTTGTGTGTTTCGTGGCATAGAAAAACCCGCCCGCAGGCGACCATGTAATCTGCAACCTCAAACTTGTAACTTGTTCCCCTGCACACATAGGAGCAACATACACAACATACACAAGTTACATTCCCAACAGGAATAATGGAAGGGTTTGCTTTTAGTCACAAGTATCGTCCTTCTTCGGGACGCTTGGGTGGGGCACAAGAATCATGGGCCCATCTTCTGCCGTAGCGTACATTCTCTCTGTTTTTAGCTGGGCTTCCTGCAAAAGTTCAATTGCCTTTGCCGTCTCAACAAATAACGAGTAATACATTTCCTTATAGTCAGCCATAAGCAACCTCCTATCTTGCTATTGCAATCTAATATTATACATATTATCATTATATCTTTGCATTTGCAATCTATATATTTACATTGCAAAACAACGGATTGTTTTTTACGCAAGCATTGCCCCATACAATAATAGTTGGGGTGAAAAACATGACAAAACATGATGATAAATTCTTTGTTCTGGGTCGGAATATTGCCGACTTTAGAAAGCGTAAGGGTTTCACGCAAGAGGCTCTCGCGGAGAAAATCGGAATCAGCAGAACGCATATGAGCAATATAGAGGCGCCGGGTATGAGCAAATCCGTGTCGCTGGAGGTCCTGTTTGATATTGCCGACGCCTTGGGGATAACCCTATCCCAACTGTTTGAAGTCCGATGGCATATCTGAGAATGATACGATGGCGTCAAGAAACCAAGCTACTACTCAATAGTCTTATTGAGAATGAAACTTGTGTATGTTGTGTATGTTGTTTCTGTATGTGTAGGGGAACAAGTTACAAGACTGCCCGCAGGCGGATTCGCGTCCATTGCCACCGCACCCAATTTGTGAATTGGGCGGGACTC
Organism: Clostridiales bacterium; assembly: GCA_009783775.1. Lineage (GTDB taxonomy): Bacteria > Bacillota > Clostridia > Christensenellales > CAG-138 > WRCT01. Next base: position 7,608 of record WRCT01000031.1, read on the forward strand.
CGATTCGCGTATTTCGCGGTACAGCCTTTGTCAAGGACGTCTGTCCAATCTTCTCAAGAATATTGATTTTCTCTAACCTCCTAACCGCGGTTTGGGAAATTTCTTTCATTCACCCTCTTGACTTTTCTTAGCAGGTCTAAAACCTCGTAGTTCGATATCCAAATATTCCCTCTAATAATAAGGATTCCGCTAATTTCTTTGTGCTAACATGAAGATATCAACCAATGAAAGCGGAGGAAATTATGGGAAAAGAACAGAAGTTGACAAATGAGGTTGTCAGGCAACGCTATGACGTATTCAAGTCATGGCTGGTGCAGGGAGCCGAATTTGCAGGTAGCTATGACCTGCCAAAACTAAAGGCCTGTTGCGCAAAACCGGATTGCGCAATTCCTTTCGATAAGGCATTGAAAATAGCGGACAAAAACCAATGGGTTCACTTTTATCTGGATGACTGGCGGTTTGCCTGTGTTTGGCATAACCCAAAGGCGTATCTGGAAAGGCTGAGATCATTTGATGGAGTAATCTCGCCTGATTTCAGCCTGCTGCGTGAAATGCCCTTGTCCATGCAAGTCTGGAACACTTACCGCAACAGGGCGCTTGCCTGGTGGCTGCAAAGCAACGATGTGAATGTCATTCCCAATGTTCGTTGGGGCGATGAAAGGACATACGAGTTTTGCTTTGATGGTATTCCCCGCGGTGGCACTGTTGCCATCAGCACAAACGGGTGCATCCAGAGCAAAATCGACCGATACTATTTCAAGCAGGGTCTGCGCGCGATGGTTGACAGACTCGCTCCCAAAGCTATAATCAATTATAGCTACACGCCGGACGACATCTTCTTGCCCTATAAAGAAATGGGGATGGAGATCATCCAAATCCCCAACTGGCAACGAACCGTCAGACAAAAAGGTGGTGTTGCGTAATGGGCGGCGGTGGCGGCAAAGGACTATTTAAGGGGACAAGGGGCGCTCGATCCAATTATACGATACAGCGAGGGTTGCAGGACAAGCATATTGTAGGGACGAATAATTACAAACTGGAAATCTCAAACGGCAAGACCCCCAGCCTCTTAACCGAAGATGCAAAGAGTCTCTTGAGAGAAAGGGCGGGGAAAGGGGTTATGATTAATGTGGATAAAGAATGGGCGGATTTCGGAAGAGTAATCGGAAAGTATTACGATAGCAATACCGGCACCTATGTGGACACGACAAAGGGATTTATCCACTATGATAAAAAAGGTGGCGCACATATTGTGCCTTCCAAACCAACCGGCCAATGGAAAAAAGGAGGTTAAAAACATGGAGTACACAGAATTGATGAGGGTGCTGGATAGGTGCTTGGATCAAAGACAGGAAATCATTATCTGCTGGAATGACGATTTGGTCATAAAAAGCACGGGTAACACAGGCGTATTTGAAACAACCAATTGCTTGGACTTAGAGGATGAAAACTTTTTCGAATACTATGCCTGCGCTGTTTACGTTTCGGATATCCTGCACGCACCTCAAAAAGATATTATTAAGCCTGAGTTTGGTTCCGCCGAGATAGGGAAATTTATAGAGATATCAGAGCTAAATGAGCCGACAAAAATTGAAACGACAGATGGAACTGTTCTTTGGGAGAAAGACGGGCAGTAGGCTAACGCAAAGTATGTTCGTCGCAGGAGCGCACCATACCACGCTTGCGTGGTATATAAGTGCGCTCTTTGAGAAAAGGACTTCGCCTGTTCCAGACCGCCCTGTGGGACCGCGCCCTCCGTGATTTTGCAGGCGGCGTTTCTTGGGAGTCCCTTTTCTTCGGCTGGTGATTAACAAAAAAACATACCAGCGGCATGGATTTCGTGCCGCTGATATGTTGGGACTCTTTGAATTGGTAGGGCCACCAATCTGGTCGCTATCACCCCCTTGGCTGACCGTTTCACGTTGCTGCGGGTGAATCGGCGCCCTGCTGTAATGTGCGGGTGAATCGGCGCCCTGCTGTAATGTAAGGATTGGACATCCTTCCTTCACAGCATATATCCCGGTTTGTCAATCCCCCGCGTGAGCGAAAAGCAACCGGTGGGCGAACACAGTTCGCCCCTACAATTTCAACAGCTCCTCCGGCTTATCAATCACAACCTCCGCGCCCGCCTCGAGCAGCCGTTCCCGCCCGCGATAACCCCAGGCGCAGCCGACAAAGGGCAGGCCCGCGTTTTGCGCGAACGCCAGATCCACATCCGAATCACCGACATAAATGGCCTCATCGGGCGACACGCCCAATGACGCCAGCACAAACAACAGACTCTCCGGATTCGGTTTGGTCGCAAACTTCTGGCTCTGCCCCTGCACGCGGGCGAAAATCTGCCCGTGCGGCGGGAAAAGCTCCTGCGCCAACCGCACCGCGTGGGCGTGGGGTTTGTTTGTGACGACGGCCAGGGTAAAGCCGCGCGCGCGCAGTTCGGTCAGCGTCTCGGAGATACCCGCGTAGGGGCGGGTGGTGTCGGAAAGATGCCGCGCGTAATCCTCAAAATAGGCCAGCGAAAGCTCAGAAAGCTCCTCGGACGTAGCGCCCTTTGCCGCTGCCGCGATCATATGGGGCGCGCCGCGTCCCACCATGCCGGAGACCTCCGCGAAAGAATAGGCTTGATACCCCTTCGCCGCCAGCACGCGGTTCAACGAAACGGTGATATCGGCCAGGGTGTCGCAAAGGGTGCCGTCCAGGTCAAAAATAATAGTTTTCATATCTCCATTGTAACGGTTGCACCTAAACAAATCAAGTGGTATAGTATTTACGTATGGAAAAATTCCAACCTATTACAACCGAAAACATCGTTTCGCTGCTGCCGTTTTTCGGTATGCAGACCTCGCGGATCTGCGACAACACGATCGGCGCGATCTATCAGTGGCGCAACAACTACCAGTCTCACTTTGCTGTGGCGGGTGGCCTGCTCTGTATTCGTGCCACGGGCTATACCGGCTGCAACTCGCACTATGTCTTTCCCTTGGGCAGCGGCGGGACGGACGGGGCCCTGACCTTTATCGAACAGGACGCGGCCGCCGCGGGCAAGGCGCTCTGTTACACGGCCGTGCCGCGCCACGCCCTGCCCATTTTGCAGGCGCGCTACGGCGACCGCATGAAAGTCGAAAGCCCGCGCGACTGGGCGGACTATCTCTATACCGTCGAGCAGTTTCTGACCTACTCGGGCAAGCCGCTGCATACGCAGCGCAACCATGTCAACCGCTTTACGCGTGAGAACCCCGACGCCGAAACGCTGCCGATCACGGATGCGCTGCTGCCCGCCTGTATGACTTTTCTGGAGGAATACGCCGAGCGGCACGCGGATATGTCGGACACCGAGCGCGGTGAGATCGCGGGCACGCGTGACCTGCTGCTCATGCGAAACCTGCTGCGGCAAAAGGCCTGGTGCCTGGCGCTCCATGACCGCGTGATCGCGCTGTCCGTCGGCGAGGAGGTGGGCGACACCCTCTTTGTGCACGCGGAAAAAGCCGACCCTTCCTTCTCCGGTATCTATCCCGCGATGGCGCAGGCGTTCGCCCAAAAGGCGGTCACGACCGCGACCTATATCAACCGCGAGGACGACACGGGCGACCCCGGGCTGCGTTACTCCAAAATGAACTACCGGCCGATCAGTTTATTGGAGAAATACCTGGTGAAGATTACTAGTCCCTAGCCCCTGGCCCCTGGCCCCTAAAGAAGGATTTTATGAAAAAGCTCTCCGCCATCTTAATCGCAATTCTGCTGCTCATATGTTTTCTCACCGTTGCGAGCGCCTCCGGCTATCTGCAAGGCGACGCGAACGAGGACGGCGTTGTCAACGCGGCCGACGCGGCGGCTATCCTGCGCCATCTGGTGCAGCTGACGGAGCTCAAAGGGCAGGGTTATGCCAACGCGGACTATAACCTGGACGGCGCTGTGGACGCCACAGACGCGGCCTGTATTCTGCGCCATTTGGTCCAGCTATACACACCGCCCACGCCCTCACCCGCGCCAACGGTTGAGCCCACCCCCGCGCCAACGGTTGAACCCACCTCGGACGCCACACAGGAACCCACACAGGAACCCACGCAGGAACCTACCCAAGAACCCACGCCACTGCCCACTGCCACAGCCACGCCTGCGCCGCTGAAAATCACCGTCATCGAGTGCGGTTTCGGCGACGCGATTCTGGTGCAGTCGCCCAACGGCAAGACCATGCTCATCGACGCCAGCGAAAAGCGCAATAACGATCATGGCGTAAACGGATTTGCCAAGATCACGCAAACCCTGGCAGCGGAAGGGATCACCACGCTGGATCTGGGCGTGCTCTCCCACTGTCATACCGACCATTATTATGGGTTTACACGGGGTGCCGACGCCCTCTTTGCCACCATGCCCTTCGGCGCCTTTCTCTACCCCGGCACCGTGGTTGCGGGCACAACGAATGTGGAGACCGCAATCGCCGCCTATCACATCACTTCTTATAAGGTGAACACGGCCGCGAACACCGACAAGCTGTCGGACTGGGATTCGGACGTGACGATCGATCTGCTTTGGCCGACGCCGGAACACACGAACACGGACGCGAATCTGAGCAGTCTGGTGTTCACAATGGAATACGGCGGAAGCACCATGTTGTTTACGGGCGACTTCGGCACGAGCGGGCAGGAGAACAGCTTGATCAGTCTGGCGGGAACCAAGCTGCGGGCGGATGTCTTAAAGGTCGCGCACCATACCTCCAACTACGCCACCTACAATAATTTTCTCAACGCGGTCAAGCCGACCTGGGCGGTGGCGTCCACGACGACGACTTCGCAATGGTCCTGGCCGGGCGCAGATTCCACAGCGCGGCTTTTGGCCTACGGCCTGGCCATCAACAAACAAAACAACACGAACGTCCCGCCCAACTCCGTTGCAATCAATCCCCTCGGCCGTTACTACCTCACCTGCTACCATGGCAATATCACCATTCTCTTCAGCCACGACGGTCTCATCACCATCACGACCGAGTACGCCTTTTGATCATGTTTTTCATGGAAACCGCTGATTAAATGCCCGTTCGCGTAGGGGCGATTATCAATCGCCCGCATAACGTGCGCAAACAGGCGGTTTCGCGGGCGGCTAATAGCCGCCCCTACGCGGGATTTGCGTGAATCAGTGATGCCAATGACGTTGGGATGTTGATAATAAAAAGGGGCTGATCTGTGCGTCAGCCCCTTTTTCCACACTCTAATCTCTAATATCTGTTGTCTGTTACCCCAACCGAACGTAAGCGGTCGGGTTGACGGGCTTGCCGTCCACATACATGGCAAAGTGCAGGTGCGGGTCGTCGGCGCACTCGGAGATCGCCGTATTGCCGACCTTGCCCAAAATGTCGCCCGCGTTCACCTTGTCGCCCTCTTTTACCGAGACGCTGCGGTCCAGGTTCGCGTAGCGCGTGACGCGCCCGTTCGTGTGTTTCACCACGACCGTAAAGCCCAGAAAATCGTCCTCATACACCTTGTCCACCGTGCCCGCGAACACGCATTTCACCTTGGTGCCCAAGTCGCAGGCGATGTCCACGCCCTCATGTGTGACCCAGGCGTCCAGCGTTTTGGAGTAGATCAGCTTGTCCACCGCGTAACCCCAGGCGATGCCGCCCGCTACGGGCGGCGCGGCTTTCGAACCGGCCGAGGCAGCCTTTGCCGTAGGCGCCGGTGCCATGGTAGGCGGAGGATCGGTAGGGCGGGGGCTCGCTCCCGCCGTTGTGGGCAGCGGCGTCGGGTCCTGCGTGGGCGCGCTTGTGCGGGCGTCCAGCACCTCGCGCATCAACTGGTCGTCACTTTGGCCGGTCTGTACCGTGGGCGGCAGGCCGTCGGCAGGGTAAGAGGGCGCAAAAGCCAGCAGCGCCACGGCCGCGCCGACCGCCACCAGGCAGAGCACGAGCACAATATAAAAGCCCCGATTGCCTACAAAGCCCTCTTTCTTTTTGTTTTCAAATAATTCTTCCGTTGGATGGTTTTGTTCAGTCATATTTTTATCACCTCAGCTGTAGTATGGACGACTCGAATCTTGATTATTCTTTTTTCAAACCGCGAACCACGCGAAAATTTTTTATCGCGTCATGGGAATCGCTGATTCACGCAAATCCCGCGTAGGGGCGGCTATTAGCCGCCCGCGAAACCGCCTGTTTACGCACGTTATGCGGGCGATTGATAATCGCCCCTACGCGAACGGGTACTTGATCAGCGATTCCCATTGGGAGCTTAATCCGCAAATCTGGAATCTGAGGGAAAATTGGCCTTGCCTTGCCACAAGGGCTATGATACAATAGCAATTGGTAAAAAAGGACCTTGGGGGGGTTCAAAAATAAAAAAATGGAGGAAAAAACATTGTCTTTTAAGTATGTCTATTTATTCAGCGAGGGCGACGCGGGTATGCGCAACCTTCTGGGCGGCAAGGGCGCCAACCTGGCCGAG
>WRCT01000032.1 GCA_009783775.1 Clostridiales bacterium
CAGGGTTCCGACGTCCTTCCAATAGCCCGAGAACGGATAGGCGATCATGCGCTCCCCATGCACTATCATGGCGGGGATGATGTTCTTGCCGAAGTCCTTGTCCGAAGCGGGATTTAAGTCGTCCGCCAGCAGATAGGATTTTAAGATTTTCCAGTTAAAGAGGTAAATGCCCATGGAGGCCAGGGTGCTCTTGGGGTGCTTGGGCTTTTCCTCAAATTCGATGATCTGTCCGTGCGCGTCGGTGTTCATGATGCCGAAACGGCTGGCTTCCTCCATTGTCACTTGAAGCACCGCGATGGTGGCGGCGGCGTTCTTTTGCTCGTGATGGCGGAGCATGGCGGCGTAGTCCATCTTGTAGATGTGATCGCCGGACAGGATCAGCACATAATCGGGATCATACTGGTCAACAAATTCCTGGTTCTGAAAGATGGCGTTGGCCGTGCCGCTGTACCACTGCCCGACCCGCTCGGTCATATAGGGCGGAAGTACGAACACGCCGCCGTCGTTGCGGTCCAGGTCCCAATACTGACCGGTGCCCAAATAGGAATTCAGCGCGAGCGGCCGGTACTGGGTCAGCACCCCCACCGTGTCAATGTCCGAGTTGGTGCAGTTGGAAAGCGGAAAATCAATGATACGGTACTTCCCGCCGAACGGAACGGCGGGTTTTGCCATCTCCGAAGTTAAGGTCCCCAAACGGGTCCCCTGTCCTCCCGCGAGCAGCATGGCGACAATTTTCTTTTTCATTTCTTGTGCTTGACCTCCTTCTCCCGATATTCATAGTAAGCGGCGCCGTAGGGCGCGAGTTTCATTTCCAAACGGTGGGGGAAACGGTCCATCGGCAACGCCTTCGTGCGAAGGATCCCGTTTTCATACTGCCCTGTTCCGCCGAACCCGGGCATATCGGTGGAGAACACCTCGGTATACCTGCCCTCGCCGGGCACGCCCATGTGGTAGTTGTCCCAGGGCACGGGCGTGAAGTTAAAGACCGCCAGCAGGGCGTTGCCGTGGCGATCCCGCCGCAGGAAGGAGCAGACGGAATGCGCGGAATCGTTTACCGTAACCCACTCAAAACCGAACCAATCGTCGTCACAGGCAAAGAGCGCGGGTGTCTTTTGATAAAAATGGTTCAAGTCCTTCATGCACTGCTGCAATTCCTCGTGCTTGGGATAATCCAGCAGCAGCCAATCCAGGCTCTCGTCAAACCGCCACTCGATGAACTGCCCCAGCTCCATGCCCATAAAGGTCAGTTTTTTGCCCGGGTGCGCGATCTGATAGGCATACAGCAATCTGAGCTGCGCGAACTTCTGCCAGTAGTCGCCGGACATCTTGCCCAGCATGGACAGCTTGCCGTGCACCACCTCGTCGTGGGAGAAGGGCAGGATATAATACTCCGAAAAGGCGTACAGCAGGGAGAAAGTCAGCTTGTCGTGGTTCCACTTGCGAAAGAAGGAATCCATCTGCATATAGGAGAGCATATCGTGCATCCAGCCCATATTCCACTTGTAGTCAAAACCCAGGCTGTCCTCGTGTTTGTTTGTCACCTTGGGAAAAGCCGTGCTTTCCTCCGCGATCAGCAGCTTATGCCCCGGCAATTCGGCAATGGCCTTGGCGATCTTTTGGAAGAGGGCGACCGCGTCTAAATTTTCTTTGCCGCCGAACTCGTTGGCGACCCATTCCCCATGCTCCCGACCGTAGTCCAGATACAGCATGGCGGAAACCGCGTCGGCGCGCAGACCGTCGAAATGAAATTCCGAAAGCCAGTACACCGCGTTGCTCACCAAAAAGCTCTGCACCTGGGACCGCCCGTAATCGAAGAGCAGCGTGCCCCATTGTTTCATATCGCTTTTTCGCGTGTCGGGGTTTTCATAAAGCGGCGTGCCGTCAAACCGCGCCAGGCCGTGCGCGTCCCGCGTGAAATGCGCGGGTACCCAGTCCATGATCACGCCGATCCCCTTTTCGTGGGCGCGGTTGATCAGATACTTCAAGTCATCCGGCGTGCCGTAGCGGGAAGTGGGCGCAAAATAGCCCGTCACCTGATAACCCCAGCTGGGCTCGTAGGGATAGCACATCAGCGGCATAAGCTCCAAATGGGAATAGCCCATGTCGGCGGCATAGTCCACCAGCTCATGCGCCAGATCCCGATAGGAGAGCCCCCTCTTCCACGAACCCAAATGCACTTCATAGATATTCATGGGGCGGTTGTGGAGATTACAGCCACCGTGCAGAAACGCCTCATCCGTCCAGGGGAAAGGGTCCGAGGCCCAGATCATGGAGGCGGTGCCCTCATACTCGCAGGCAAAGGCATAGGGGTCCGCCTTGAGCACGACCGTGCCGTCCTGCGCGGTGATCGCGTACTTATAGAGATTTTTATCATGGGCAATGCCGATGAAAATCTCCCAAACGCCCGTGGCGCCCACCGGCGTCATCACGTCCGCGTCCTGCGACCAGCCGTTCCAGTCCCCGCAGACCGCGACGCGCTTGGCGTTCGGCGCCCAGACGGCAAAGCGGAAGGCGGGCTGCCCCTCATAGTCCACCCGATGACAGCCCAGGCTCTCATAGGCCCGCGAGGTAGTTCCTTCGTTGAAATAATATAGTTCGTCAGCCGTTAATAATGCCATAACAAAACCTTCTTATACATAATTGGGGATAATTACCCTGTTCATCATACCATGTAACACGCAGAAAGAAAACCAATATAGATAAAAATTATCAGATTTATCATAATTTTGGATTTGTTCGCTTGTTTGCGCCGCAAAATCTGCTATAATCGTAGCATGAAAAAGACAATTGCCAAGATTTTATTTCCCCTTGCCTCCTTTGTTCTGCTATTCTGCCTGGTGTTTTCCGCCGTACAGCTTGTGGTGGCGGACGATTCCTTTCTTGAAACGCAGCACAAAAAGCTGGGAACCAATGTAGAGATGGGTATGAGTGTGGGCGACCTGGCCAAGAGCACCAAGGTGCTTTTGGACTATATGCGCGGTCGGGCCGACAGTATCTATGTGGAAGTCACCGTTCAAGGTGAGGTCATGGAGATGTTTGTCTTGCCCATCGAAGTCATACACATGGCCGAGGTGCAGCAGGTTTGGTCCTTCTTTGTTGTGGCGCGCAACTTCGGCCTGCTCTTTGCGCTCGCGCTTTACGCCATTGCCGCCATGCTGTACGGGGAGGATCCGCTGACCGGCTGGAGCCGCGGGTATCTCTATGCCCTGGGCGCCTTCGGTCTGCTGGCCGCCTTCTTTGTTCTTTGGGCCTCGGGCAGCTTTTCGGCCTTTTGGCTGGAGTTTCACAAAGTGATTTTCCCGGGCAGCGAGAATTGGATGCTGCCTTACGAGTCCCGCATGGTGCAAATGCTGACCGAGCAGTTTTTCGCCAATGTGATTATCCGCATTGTGCTGGTTGCCCTGGCGGGGATCGGCGCGCTTTTGCTCTTTGCCGTTGGGACGCTGCTTATCGCGCGCTGGAAACGGGCGCGGTATGAGGCGATCGCCGAGCCGTCCGGCTGGATCAGCGAGCCCGAACCGGAAGGGCCGGATCTGATCATCGCGCACAGGCTGCGTAATGTTTCGATCCGCCAACGGCAGCAGATTGAGCGGGAAGTGGCCGAGGAGGCGCGCATTCGGGAGGAGATGGAAACCTTCGGCGATACGGTGCAGGTCTTTGCGCCGGAAGACAAAACCCCCGAAGAAGAGTGAAACGCATGACGTATTCTGCGTTGGCTGATGAAAAACTGCGGCAGATACAGGAAACGGGCCGTGCCCGCGTATTGGCCATTGAAACCTCCTGCGACGAGACAGCGGCGGCGGTGGTAGAGGGGGGACGAACGGTCCTTTCCAATGTGATCTATTCGCAGATCCCGCTCCACCGGCGCTATGGCGGCGTGGTGCCGGAGCTGGCCTCCCGCAACCATGTGGGTCAGGTGGGCGCGGTCGTGCGGCAGGCGCTGGCCGAGGCAGACACGAAAAAGGACGAGCTGGACGCCATTGCCGTAACAAGCGGCCCCGGGCTGGTGGGCGCGCTGCTGGTGGGTGTGAGTTTCGCCAAAGCGTTTGCGCTGGGCGGCGGGCTGCCGCTGCTCGGTTGCAATCATATTCTGGGCCATATCGCGGCGAACTATCTTTCCCACCCCGACCTGGAACCGCCTTTTACCTGCCTGATCGTATCCGGCGGGCACACGCATTTGATTGAAGTGGAGGACTATGCCCGATTTCGGCTGCTGGGCCGCACGCGGGACGACGCGGCGGGCGAGGCTCTTGACAAGGTCGCGCGCGCGCTGTGCCTGCCCTATCCCGGCGGGCCGGAGCTCGAGAAACTGGCCCTGAGCGGCGATCCGCACGCAATCACTTTTCACTCCGCATTTAATGAGGGAAAAGGCTTTGATATGAGCTTTTCCGGCATAAAAACAGCCTTGATCAACCGGCTGTACACCATGGAACAGCGGGGAGAAACGGTCAATCGCGCGGACCTGGCCGCCGGCTTTCAATACACGGTCAACCATACGCTTACGCGCAAAGCAATCCGCGCGGCAATCACTGCGGGGTCTGGCAGCCTTGCGCTGGCGGGCGGAGTCTCCGCCAACCAAAACTTGCGGGGTATGCTGTCGGCCGCTTGCGCCAAAGAGGGGATCGCGTTTTATTGCCCGCAGCCCGTCTACTGTACCGACAACGCCGCCATGATCGGCGCGGCGGCCTACTATCAGCTGATGGCGGGCGAGCGCAGCGAGCTTTCGCTAAACGCCTATCCCAATTTATCAATTTTTGATGAGGATCAAACATGAACATTCGTCTGTATAACGCGCGCATTGTCCCTTTTGCCTCGGAGACCGCAGAGGTTTTCGAGGGTGAAGTTTGGGTGCAGGGCGATCGCATTTCGCACGTTGGTGTGTCTGCTGCCTGCGACTTAACCTGGGACCGAGAGATTGACTGTCGGGGCAATCTGCTGCTGCCCGGGTTTAAGAACGCGCACGCGCATTCCGCCATGACCTTTCTGCGCTCGCTGGCGGACGACAAGCCCCTCCTGCAATGGCTGCGGGAGGATGTGTTCCCGCGTGAGGAACGGCTGACGGACGACGACGCCTACTGGCTGACCAAACTGGCGATTTTAGAATACCTCACCTCGGGCATTACGGCCGCCTTTGATATGTATTTTCATTTGGACGCGGTCGCCCAAAGCGCGATCAACATGGGCTTTCGTATGGTGCTCTGCAACGCGGTCAACGACTTCGGCACGACCGTGCGCGCCATGCAGGAGAATTATAAAAAGCTCAACCGGCTGCACCCCTTGATCTCTCACCAACTGGCCTTTCACGCCGAATATACCGCCGGAGAAAAAATGCTGCGGGAGATCGCCGCCTTTGCCGCCGAGCAGCGCGCGCCCGTGTTCGCGCACAACAGCGAGACGCGTGAGGAAGTGGCGGACTGTCTGGCCCGCTGGAGCAAAACACCCACAGCCGTAATGGACGAAATGGGCCTGTTTGCCCACGGCGGCGGGGGTTTTCACTGTGTGCATTTGACGCCTGAAGATATAGAGATATTCCAAAAGCGGGGACTGTACGCCATTACAAACCCCGGGTCAAATGTCAAGCTGGCCAGCGGCATTGCCCCGCTGGCAGAGCTGGCGGAACGGGGCGTGCCCTTTGCGCTGGGCACGGACGGGCCCGCCAGCAACAATTGCCTGGATTTTTTCCGCGAGATGTTTCTGGCGACGGGACTGCAAAAGCTGGTTCACGGCGCGGAGGCAATGGACGCGAACAAGGTGCTGCGCGCCGCGTGCCAAACGGGGGCGCGCGCGATGTGCCTGCCCGCCTGCGACAGTTTGCAGGCCGGCAAACAGGCGGATCTTGTGATGATAGACCTGCACCGCCCCAATATGCAGCCGCTCAACAACCTCACCAAAAACGTGGTGTATTCGGGCAGCAAGGAGAACGTAGCCCTCACGATGGTCGCGGGGCGAATTCTCTATGAAAACGGCGTCTTCTTCTGCGGCGTGGATCCGGAGGAGATTTATCACAAAGCAAATAAGATAACAAAGCGAATTATTGGCTAAAACACTGGGTTTTTTGCAAAATGTTCCACGTGGAACATTTTTAATTATAAAGGGTATGCACAAATGAAAACCAAAAATATTGACATGTTTTTACAAACGGTATATTCTTGTCTAAAAGTGGAAAAGGAGCGAGGCATTGCAAGTAAACAATATAATACAATCATCAATAGACTGGTATAATTTTATTCCCAATTCTCTTATTGCAGTAACGGCGATTGTTGGTGTTCTCTATTATTGGTATTCTTCAAGAAAAAGCAAAGCAGCCGAGGGAATGAAACTCGTCCGTTTTTATGTAGAGTTATTAGCTATTTGGGGCTTCGTTAGGCAGTGTGCGGACAAGGAGATATATAATAGTATCGGGTATGTTTTGAGTAGTAAAAAGAAATTGTATTTTGTTAGAGAAGAAATGGAAGAGATCTTCTCCGGATTTAATCAAGTATGGCTCGAAAAATATAATGATATCCATAAATCCACTCAACTTGAAACAATTATCAAGTGTCAAAATCAACGACAAGCAGAGTTCTTTGTCTCTTTTTATAATGAAAGCATTCAGCCTATTGTCAATGGAGGTGAGGCGGCGCATGCAAAGGCAAAAGAAGAATTCCAAGCGTTTATGGAGAAAAAAGAAGGTTATATATTAAACCAGCTGGAGTATTTTGCTATGAGTTTTTTAGCAATAGGTGATCCAAACATAGTTTATTCCTCAATTCACCCTTCTTTTCTTGAGATTGTAAGGTTTTATTATATTAAAATTGCTCAATATAATAGTCGGTATGATGAGCGTTACCATATTAACATTCAAATTCTATATAATAAATGGAATCGGCGCTCAATAAGATTAGCGAAAAAGAATGAAAGGCAAAGGAAAATCATGTTGAGGAAATTGAAACACTAAAAAAGACCCGTTACCTCAATAGTAACGAGCCATTTGAACTATTCAATTTAAGAAGACTAATTACTTGTTTATTGAACCAACATCTTCTTGTTCTCCTTTCCAATCTGTTGGATAATACATAGAGCCGCATGCTCTCTTGCACTAATAGTATACCATAGATTTATGAAATGTGCTGCCCGGAAACGGAATTCACACTTTGTTCACATTTCGTTCATATTTCGAGTTTTGTTAAACATAGCTTTTTCGCACATCTTTTTGAGCTGTTTTGGCAAGTCGTCTTGAACCTTGTAATTGTAGAACTTGCCTCTTGTTCAAATTTTCTTCTTCGAGGCAATCCCATCATACGCGCCGTTGGCGGCGAGGGAGACGAGCACCGCGTTGAGAAAACACAGCGCCAGCCCGCTCCAGGCGAAAGCGCCCGCGGCGAACAAATGGCAAACCAAAACAATCAGCGCGACAAAGTAGCTGAAAATTCTGGTGGGGATACGCGCAAACAAAGCGGTCCCCTTAAACAACTGCGTGACCATCGTGGTGGCAAGCAATACGCCGCCGCTTGTGGACAGCGAGTTCCAGGTGAAAAAATCCGGCATAAGATGCAATCCTTTCATTATTTGGCCAGCAGCCAGCCGATAAAGGCGGCGGCCAGCAAGGTAATCACTTGCGTGACCAGCGTTTCCCATCGGCGGCTGCCCCTGGATTCCAACAGGCGAATCCGCTGTTCGTGGTCGGCCTGCTGTGAGAGCGCGGTGTCCAGTTTGATCTCGATCGCAGAGAGTTTTTGCAGCATTTTCCCGATTTCTTTTTCCACTTCCATAGCCGTCTCCTCCTAACCGTAGACCTTGAGCCGACCGAACTTGGCCCACCAGGCCGTCCCGTTTTGGTCAATGCCCTCAAATACCACGCCGACGTCCCGACCCTTGGCGTGAATCACGCCGCCTTGTCCCGTGTATATCCCGACGTGCGTTTTGTCGTTTACATTGGACGCGTTCACGCGAAAGAGCAGATCGCCCGGGCGCAGTGCGGTCTTTTTGATCTCGTTGCATTGCCGCCATAGACCGTCGCAGTCATTCTTTTTGGCAAGAAGGCCCTGACGGATCAAGCCCGCGCTGACCAAACCGCTGCAATCGTGCGCGCGCAGGTCTGTCAACCCCCATTTAATGGCCTTTTTCCAATAGGCCACGGAGCGGTCGGCATTGGCCTTGCTTGTGTCGCGCCCGCGAATCCACGCCTCCGTCACGGGCGAGAGGTCGCACGCGCCCCAGGCGTAAACATCGCCCAAGCGGGTCAGCGCCCAGGACACCAGGGCCAAAGCATTTTTATTCGGCTCGGGCGGCGGCATCTCCGGCACGGCCAGACCTTGGTCCGCCAGCAGCGCGGCCCAGGTCTTGGACCCCACAATACCGTCGACCGCCAGCTTTCGGGCGGTCTGATAGCGGACCACCGCGTCATGCGTGTCGGCGCCAAAGGTAGAATTGGTGATTTTGGTAATGCTTTTGGCATAGAACCCAAGGGCAAACAGTGCGTCCTTTGCGTAGCGCACGTCCTCGCCGACCATGCCTTGTTTTAGGTTTCGTGTCAATTCCATTTTAACGTTCTTCTTTCTTTTGTTGTGCGGCGGGACGGGGAGGACCGCCCCGCCGTTTGTTTGGGCACCTCTAAAAACTCCAGGCGTACATCTTTACCGCGCCTTTGACCACATTTCTTTGGCAAAAAGCCTCGCAATAGGCTTTCGGCTATTGCTGCGTTTTTTGCCTGTGAACTGCGGCCAAATTCACGGCAAATCTGCACACCAATAGTTTTTAGAGGTGCCCTTTTTCCGTCATCCAAGAAGGAAAAACACACAGGCAAAAAGGGTCCGGCGTTTCTTTTGTATAATCGGCCGTTTGGAGGAAAAACGGCAAGGCAAGCGCCCCGTCTAAATTGGCGGGGGACAAGGATATGATATTTGCCGAAACTCTTTTCACAAGGGGCTTCCTTTCTTTTGTAGCGGATCTGCCGAACAAGGGGGGAATCCTGTCCGGCAAGATTAGAATAACACGTAAAACTCTGCGGGAATTCTTATTATTTTCATTTTCTGTCCCGTATGTTATACTATATGAGAAATTGGCAAGGAGGGTGCTTATGTATCTGTCACAACTGCTGACCGGAGGCGCGCGCGCCCTCTCCTTTGAGGTCTTCCCGCCCAAATTGTCACATGATTATTCCACGGTCGAGACAGCCGTTGCCCAAATCGCCGCGCTTTCTCCCGCCTTTGTCAGCGTGACCTGCGGCGCGGGCGGCAGCAACGCAGTCCTTGGCGAGCGGCTGGCCGCCTCCGTGCAAAAACGGTTCAACGTGCCCGCGCTTTCACACATGACCTGCGTGCACGCGACGCGGGAGGGCGTGCAGGCGCACCTTCGCGCTTTGCGCGGCGCCGGCATTTGTAACATTCTGGCCATGCGGGGGGATCTGCCGGCCGGTTATTCCCACGGTGATTTTCGCTATGCTTCTGATTTGGTTACAGAAATCAAGGCCTTCGGTGGGTTCTGCATTGGCGGCGCCTGTTACCCCGAGGGGCATATCGAGGCCGCGAGCTTAACGCAGGACCTTGCGCATATCCGTGAAAAGGCAGACGCGGGCTGTGAATTCTTGATCACCCAAATGTTTTTTGAAAATGAAATCCTCTACCGTTACCGCGATATGCTGGCGCGGCACGGCGTATTTGTGCCCCTTGTGGCGGGAATCATGCCCGTCACAAACGCGCGCCAGATCACCCGCATTTGCGCGCTCTCCGGCACTCGCCTGCCAAGCAAGTTTCTTTGCCTGATCGAGCGGTTCGAAAACGATCCCGCCGCCATGCAGCAGGCGGGGATTATCTATGCCGCGGGGCAGATTATCGACCTTTTTGCCAACGGTATCGACGCGGTCCACGTCTACTCCATGAACAAACCCGAGGTCGCGAAAAGCATAAAGGAGAACATTTCCCGCATCTTGGAGTCGCCGCAATGATAACGCGGTATCAGGCCTCGGCCGCGGAGGTTGCGGTATCGTCCGAACAGGCTTTGCACTATGCGGGACAGGGCGCTTTGCCGCCCTCGCGGGAGCTGGCGGACTTACTTGCCTCCTGTTTGGTTGAATTTTCAGGCGTAGCGGCCTATCGCGCGGCCGCGCTGGAAGTGGAAATCATGCGGACAGGAGCCGGACTGACACTCGGCCCGCTTTATGTGGAAAGCAAAGACCTTTCCGCACACCTGGAAGGCTGTGACCGTGCCATTCTCTTTTGCGCCACGGTGGGAGGGGAACCGGATCGGCTCTTGCTGCGTTATGGCAGGCAGCAGACCGGCCGCGCGGTCTTACTTGACGCCATTGGCTCCGCGGCCGTCGAGGCGTGGTGCGACAAAATTGTCTCGAATTTGGCCAAAGGGCGAATACTGCGCCCCCGTTTTTCACCGGGGTACGGCGATTTTGCCCTCTCCTGTCAGGGGGATCTGCTCGCCCTTTTGTCCGCCGCGCAGACCACGGGTATTTCGGTCACGGCCGCGGGCATGATGACGCCGCAAAAATCCGTGACCGCCGTTGTTGGCATACAAGCCGCTATGATTGAGGAAAGACGATGACCATTCGTGACGCGATAAAAACAGGAACCCTGTTCTTTGACGGCGGCTGCGGCACTTCGCTGCAGGCGCAGGGGCTGCGGCCGGGCGAGCTGCCCGAACGGTGGAATCTGCAATACCCCGATCGCATTCTGGCGCTGCACCGCGCCTATCTTGCGGCGGGCGCGCAGATCCTCAAAACCAATACCTTCGGCGCGAATCCGCTGAAATTTGACAAAACCGAACACAAAGCAATCATTCAAGCCGGCGCAGCCCTTGCCAAACAAGCCGTGGCGGACTGCGCGGACCGGTTTGTGGCGCTGGATATCGGCCCGTTGGGGCGGCTGCTTGCCCCGCTGGGGGATTTGGGCTTTGAGGACGCGGTCACCCTGTTCGCGCAAACCGCCGAAATCGGCGCGGCCTGCGGTGTGGACTGCATTTTGATCGAGACTATGATGGACTCTCTGGAGACCAAAGCCGCTGTCCTGGCGGCAAAAGAGACCAACCTGCCCGTTTTGGTGACGAATACCTATGGTGCGGACGGCAAATTGCTCACCGGCGCCACGCCCGCCGCAATGGCGGTACTGCTGGAGGGCCTGCGCGTGGACGCGCTGGGGGCCAACTGCGGATTGGGGCCAAAGCAATTGCTGCCCGTTGTGCAAGAGCTGAGTGGGGCGACCGCGCTGCCCGTTATTGTCAATCCCAACGCGGGCCTGCCGCAGATGGTGGGAGACAGTGCGGTATTTGTCCTTTCGCCCGAGGCCTTTGCCGCAGAAATGGCGGCGCTTTTTCGCGCGGGCGCGACCCTGCTGGGCGGTTGCTGCGGCACGACGCCCGCGCATATCGCCGCGCTGACAAAAGCAATCTCGCCTCTTGCGTCCCTGTCGCGCATAGTCACGCCGCGCACGTTGGTCTCCTCATACGCACAGGTGTTGGAGCTGGGCAAGGCCCCCGTTGTGATCGGCGAGCGGCTCAATCCCACGGGCAAGCCCCGTCTGAAGGAGGCCTTGCGCGCCGGAGATATGGATTTTCTGGTGCAGGAGGCGCTGGCGCAGCAAAACGCGGGCGCGCAGGCGCTGGATGTTAACGTTGGCTTGCCCGAATTGGACGAACCTACGCTCTTGCCGCGCGCGGTCACCGCGCTTGCCGCCGCCGTGCCCCTGCCCTTGCAACTGGATTCGGGCGATCCCAAGGCGCTTGCCGCCGCCATGCGCGTATACAATGGCAAGCCGCTTGTCAATTCTGTTTCAGGTAAACAGGAGAGCATGGACGCCGTCTTTCCGCTTGTGGCGCAATACGGCGGCGTGGCCGTCGCTCTTACCCTGGACGAGAAGGGCATTCCCGAAACGGCGGAGGAACGGGTGAATGTCGCCCTGCGTATCCGCGCGGAGGCCATGCGGTATGGGATTGCTGAGTCGGACTTGCTCTTTGACCCGCTCACCCTGCCCGTTGCGGTGGACCCGCAGAACGCGGAGATTACGCTTGAGGCGGTGCGGCGGTTAACCGTGCTCGGACTGCGCACCATTCTCGGGATTTCCAATGTTTCCTTCGGTTTGCCCGATCGGGAAACCGTCAACGCGGGCTTTTTGGCCCGCGCACTGGAAACGGGGCTGTCCGCCGCCATTCTCAACCCTCTGTCATCCACGCTGATGGAAGTTGCAGCAAGAGGCGGCGGCGCGGAATATAAGCTGCCGGAACTCTCGCAAGCGGCGGAACATGAGGAAACGGGCTCGCTGTCTCAAGCCATTGAGCGCGGGCTGGCGGGCCGTGCCGAGACCCTGTGCCGCGCGCTGCTTGAAACAGAAGCGCCGATTGCCGTTATCGAGGGGCATATCATTCCCGCTTTAGACGCGGTGGGCCGTGGGTTTGAAAACAAGACCGTATACCTGCCCGGCCTGCTGTTGGCGGCGGAGGCAGCCAAAGCCGCCTTTGGCGTTGCGCGAAAAAAACTGCCGTCGGTCGGCGAGCAAAGCGCGGCCAAAACGATTGTCCTGGCCACCGTGCGAGGGGATATTCACGATATCGGCAAGAACATCGCGGCGGCGTTGCTGGAGAACTACGGGTATCGGGTGCTGGATCTGGGCAGGGATGTGCCGCCGGAGACGGTGGCTGGGCGCGTATTGGCGGAGCGCGCGCCGCTGGCGGGACTCTCCGCGCTTATGACGACCACAGTGCCCGCCATGCGCGAGACGATCGCCTTGCTGCGCAAACACGCACCCCAAACGCGGATTATGGTCGGCGGCGCGGTGCTGACCGAGGCGCTCGCGGCCATGCTGGGCGCGGATTGTTATGCGGCGGACGCCATGGCCGGCGTACGTTTCGCGGAACAAGTTTTTGCAAATGTTCCACGTGGAACATTTTGATAGAAAGGGGCTATATGTCTGAAGAAAATACAATCCTTAATGATGAGCTGGAAGAGGATTTTCCCTTGCCCAAGGCGCGCCCCTGGTGGCGGCTGACTCCTTCGCGCGCCGCCGGGCTCGTTGTCGCGGGACTTCTTTTGATCTGTCTTATCCTCTGGCTGGTTCGGTTTTCCACACCGGAGCGGAGCCAGGGCCTGGTGATCAATGAAGTCGTCACCGACAACCGCGGCTGCTATGTGCACCCCACGCTGGGCATGACGCATTGGGTGGAGCTGTATAACGGCAGCGAGCGCGATATCAATCTGGCGGGCTACGGGCTTTCGGACGACCCCAAGCACAGCTACCGCTTTCGCCTGCCCGAGGGCATCATTCCCGCGGGCGGATACCTGCTGGTGTTCTTCACCGGCGGGACGCCCCAGGCGGACGACGAGCCGCTTGCGACTGGCTTTGGCCTGCAGAACGAGGCAGGGGTCACGCTGGTTTTGGTGGACGCGGACTATCATCTGCTGGACGAAGTGCGCGTGCCCTGGCTGGACGTCAATCAGGCCTATGCCAGGGTGAACGCCACCGATTTTGCCGTCACGGACACCCCCACGCCGCTGGGCGAAAACGTCTTTGGAAACCCATAGAAAAATCGGGCAAATACGAGGTTGACATTTTAAGGAATAGTAAGTAAAATAGGAATGCTGCCCAAGGCGGTTTGCGGGTGTAGCTCAGTGGCAGAGCTCCAGCTTCCCAAGCTGGCTATGTGGGTTCGATTCCCATCACCCGCTCCAAACAGCCCTGGCGGCAAAGAAATTTGAGAGTATTATTATAAGGAGAAAATCAATGGCAAAGGCAAAATTTGAGCGGACGAAACCGCACGTAAACATCGGGACGATCGGACACGTGGACCACGGCAAGACGACCTTGACAGCGGCGATCACGATCGCGTTGAGCCAGCAGGGTAAGGCCTCGGCGATGCGGTATGACGAGATCGACAAAGCGCCGGAAGAAAAGGCGAGAGGGATCACGATCAACACAGCGCACGTGGAGTATGAGACGGACGCGCGTCACTACGCGCACGTGGACTGCCCGGGCCACGCGGACTATGTCAAGAACATGATCACGGGCGCGGCGCAGATGGACGGCGCGATTCTGGTCGTGTCGGC
>WRCT01000033.1 GCA_009783775.1 Clostridiales bacterium
CAATGCCAGACACCATTATTTCAATAGGGGAATATGCCTTTGCTGGCTGTTCGGAATTGTCAGATATCAATTTGCCAAAGTATATTGAATCGATATCATACTGTGCTTTTAGTGGATGTGAAAAGATAACTTCTATTACAATTCCGAAGAGTTTGAGTTATGCTGGAACATATTATGGAGCTTGGGGCGGGATATTTAGAGGATGTGTCGGCTTGACAAATGTGTCATTCGAACCAGGAATCACTAAGATTGTTGACAATTTATTCTTTGAATGTCCTGGGATTAAAAACGTTACTATCCCCGACATGGTGACAACAATTGGAAACTCTACATTTCGCGATTGTATTGGCTTGGAAAGAGTTTCAATTCCCAACAGTGTGACAAGTATCGGCAATTCTGCGTTTAACAGTTGCGAAAAGTTGCTTGATATAGTTGTTCCTGACAGTGTTACAAGTATTGGAACCAGTACATTTGCTGGATGTTCTAGTTTGACGAGCGCCAACTTGCCAGCAACGCTAGATACGATTGCTGCATCAATGTTTAGCGGGTGCTCGAGATTAGAAGGTGTCAATATTCCCGAAGGAGTCACTTCAATAGGCAATTCTGCTTTCTATGAATGTGTAAAGCTGAAAACAATTAACCTTCCAATACCACTTACATCCATTGGCAGCTATGCGTTTTATAACAACGACGCTCTGACAACAGTCAGCATCCCCAAAAATGTTACTTCTATCGGCAGTTATGCTTTCTATGACTGTGATTTGCTTGAAAGTGTTTTGCTGCCTGACAAATTGACCAGTTTAGGATCCAGTGCCTTTTACGGTTGCGATGTTCTAACGAATGTTGGTTTTGGATATGGCCTGAAAACGATTCCCGATTCGGCATTTCGGCTTTGTTCTGCCTTGCAGTCGGTTACCTTGCCCGAGTCGTTAACGACAATAGACGCCAATGCCTTTGCCGAATGCGTCGGGTTAACCGAGATATACATCCCTGCAAACACGACTTCGATACAGACCAATTCTTTCTCCTATCCTCCATTCATGACCATCTATGGCATCGCGGGTTCCTATGCGCAGACTTACGCCAACTCCCGCAGCATCACGTTTGTGCCAACAACGGCCAAGCCCATACCGATATCCAACGATGCCAATCTGGAAGTGTTGACCTTGAACACGGGTACATTGACGCCCTCGTTCAAGGAAGGTATCGTTGCATATACTGCAACGGTTCCTATGGCCACCAACCGTATCACGGTCACAGCAACCGCCAGCCATCCCAGAGCGAAAGTGGCAGGAGCGGGCTCCGTCAATTTGAATATCGGTGCAAACACGATTGAGATAACAGTAACGGCGGAAGATAATACCACCACCAAGAAGTATACGGTAGTGGTCACGCGCGAAGCGACGGAAGCAACACCGACGCCCACGCCGACTCCCACGCCAACGCCGACGGGTGGAACACCGACACCTACGCCAACGCCGGGCGGTTCCGCGAACTTGCAATACAGCACTTCAGGCGACAATACGGTTAATATAACTGGATACACAGGAAATGCGACATTCCTCTCTATTCCTTCAACAATAGACGGGAAAGCTGTTGCCCAAGTCGCGGGTTCCGCGTTCTCCGGCAAGACCAACTTAACACGCACGGTCATTCCAAACGGGGTGACAAATGTTGGCGCGAATTCATTTACAGGCTGCTCGAATTTGAAGGAGATTATCTTCCTCGGCGCACCGCCCACCGTGGGCGCGAACGCCTTTGCTACCGGAAACGCAAACACGACAATTTATTATTCGAAAGAGTATGCATCACAGTGGGCGCCGAATGGCGAAACGACTTGGAACGGCTATAAAATCGTTCCCTGTGTTTGGGGCAATACCTCCCTTTCCGGCAATGTCGGCGCGGCAGACGCAGCAAAGATCCTGCGCGGGCTGGTGCAGTTGGAGACATTGTCGGATTATCAAATGCTGCTCGCGGACGTAACTTGGGACGGGCAGGTCTCCGCCGCTGACGCGGCCAAGATACTGCGTTATCTGGTGCAGCTGGTGAAATCATTGGAACCATAACAGGGCAGACTTGAGAAACGAGCCTTGGTAACGAGGCTCGTTTTTGTAATGCAATCTGTCATACATTCTTAAAGTTTTTTGGAAGGGGGCGCGGGGAAAACCTTTTTTTCCAAAAAAGGTTTCCCCCGCAAACAAGCCCCTACTTCGCGTTGAATTGCTTTTGCAGGGTCGTGAAGTTGGCTGCGCCGATGGCGCGAATGACCTCGTTGCGCGTGGCCGCCGTGACGGAAGAACCGCTGTTGAACAGCTGGTTCTGCTGCGCGGGCGTTAGCGAGCCGATATAGGTCAGGCCCGTGACCGCCGAAACGGCGTTTCGGTTTGCGCCCGCGGCCAGAATGCTGTTGAGCAGCGAGCCGCCGCCGGCACTGCTGCTTTTGCCGCCCTTGCTCGTGCCGGCCGCCTGGTCCAGCGTTTGGCGATAGAGCGCAAAGGCCGCGTCATAGGCCTGGGCGCGCGCCTTGTTCTGCTCGGACGCGTTGAAGGTGGCGACCTCCACGCCGCGCGCGCGGTCGGCCTCCATCGCGTTGAACAGATAGAGCGACAGTTTCGCGCTGTAGTCGGACTCCATCAGGCGCACGTCGTCGGTCTCCTGCCGGTAGTTGCGCGACTTGACGTCGGTGACATAGGTGCTTGTGCCCATGCCCCGCGCGATGGCGTCCGCGTCCAGGTTCGCGTTGTGCGTGAGCGTCTGGTCCGCGCGCTGCTCGATGGCGGCGTCGTAGGCGGGCCGTAGCCAGGTGGCGATCTCGCCCGCCACGGTCTGCTCGCTGCGCGGGGCGTAGTCCACCAGCGCGGGCTCATAGGCCGCGAGCATTTGCTCCAGGATCAGGTCAAACGAGACGGCGGGCGCTTGGGGCGCGGCCTTGGCGGACGGATTGGACGCGTTGCCGCCGCCGCTTGCGCCTGTACTGCCGCCCGTGCTGCCGCCCGTATTGCCGCCCGTGCTCTTGCCCGCGCCGGCGCCGGGAAGGGCCGGTACGGTGAACAGGGTTTTGGGTGTTGGTTCTTTCATTGGCTCTCCTTTACGTGTTGTCGGCAAGCGCCGCTTCCAGATCCTGGATCTTGTGAAACAGCGTCGCCAGGTTTTGGTTCAGGTTGTTTTCGTTCTGCGCGATCAGGCTGTTTTTCGCCTCGCCCTGCGCGTCCCGCTCAGCAAAACGCGCGAGGTAAACGGGGAACATGGCCTGCAGGCCGGTTGGGGTATAGCTCATTGTTTTCCTCCTTTACAGCGGCCGCCGCTGCATATCGCAGAGCAGTTCGACGCCGTCCTCTATGGAGAACCACTGGCCCTCCGGATTGGAAAAGGTGAGCTGCACATGGCGGCCCTGCCCGTGCAGGGGAATCTCCTTGGCAGCTGTGGTTTGATCCAGCGCGCAGGTCCGCTCTGTTTCCTCGCTGCCCGTGTTGGTCGTTACGGTCAGGCCCGTGCCCCTTGCCTCGAGATAGAGTTCCAGCAGCTGCTTGCGATTGAGCTTGCTGCCCAGGTCCATGCCGGGCGTTTTCCACCAGGCCTGGATCGGGTCCGCGCCGTAGGCATAGCTATCCTCTGAAAAGCGCGCGACCCTGCCGTTGCCGCCCAGCATATACAGCTCGTTGTGTTGGCCCACCAGGTCCACGGGCTGAAAGCCGCGCCGCACCATGAAACTGTCCCTCGGCACATCGTACTCAATCAGAATATCGTTGTACCGCGTGTTGTTTTCGGCGGCGGCAAAGTAAAGCTTGTCCCCGCAGGACGCGGCGGTGCACATGGTAAAGTCCAGCGCTTTGAGCAGCTTGCACAGCGCGCCCGCGTTTTTCGGGCGCTGCACCGCCAAACCGTCATAGTAGGCCAGGCCGTCCCGCGTCAAAAAGAAGAGGCGGTCGCCGCGCAGCACACAGGCGGAGTGGACGGGCTGCGTTAGGGTGGCGTCCACGGGCAGGATACGAAAGTTGGACGGGCGGTCGCCGATCAAACGAAACAGGGTATCGCGCCGAAAGATCAGCAGCTGGTTGGACAGGGCAAAGAGCCCCGTGATCGGGTCGGAGCCGACGCCGATCTCCACGTGCCCGCCGCTGACGTCGGGGCTGGCATTGTCTTGCCGCCAGTCCTCCACCGTGCGGTTGTCGCCCGGCGCCTTTGACCAATAGAGCCGCGAGGGATAGGCCGGATTACCCGCCGCGAACAGGCGGCCCATGTAGCT
This sequence comes from Clostridiales bacterium, assembly GCA_009783775.1. GTDB lineage: Bacteria > Bacillota > Clostridia > Christensenellales > CAG-138 > WRCT01. Next base: position 4,247 of record WRCT01000033.1, read on the forward strand.
CTCCACATAATTCTGCGGCATATCGGACAGGAATTGGGAACTGCCAAAGGGCGTTACCGTGTCGCTCACCCCGTCCCAGGTCAGCATTTGCCCGAACCCGCAGGCGATCAGCAGGCGTTCCTCGGAGCCGATGCGCAGCAGCAGAAAGTCAAACTTTTCCGGCACGGAATACAGGGGAAACTCGTGGATCCACACCCAGGTGTCCGTCATCCAGTCATAGCGGCAGAGGCCGAAACTGTTGCAGATCAGGTAGCGGACCGAAGTTTTTTGCTGCCAGCGGTAAAAGCGGAAAACCTTACCCGGGTAGGCGACATAGTGGATCCCGCTCAGCTCGTGCACGTAACCCGAAGCCACGGCAAGCCGCCCGTCCCTGGTGTCGATGTTGCAGGCGTCCGGACTGCAGGAGGGGGACATTTCGCTCTCGCAGACGTTTTGCGCCATGCCGGTAAAGTGAGGGATTCTGACAGTATGTAAGGCCATTGCGTCTCCCCCTCCCTAATACCGATTGTACAGGCGATGGCCGTCCGGCTCGCCCAGATCACTCTTCACCCGCCGCTTTTGCGTCTCATAGAGCGAAAAGTTCAGTTTCGCGCCGCTCTGCGAGCCCGCGTCAAAGTTCACGCGCTCCCGTGCCGCCACATAGGTGACGATCAGGGGGTGGCATTGCGCGGGCAGTTCGGGCACGTCCGTCAACGCCACCAGCTCCTTCGGGCAGTAGCGGTAGGAGATCCAAGGCCGCCCGTCCTTTTGCCCCGGCACGCAAAGGGTATTTAATCCCGCGCCGTAGTAATAGGGCAAACGCTGGCCGTTGAGTTCCAGCGCCAGCACCTTGAGGCAGCGGGCGGACAGGGAGGTGATGTTCACGACATGGCCCGCCAGCGTCACCTCGTCCCTGCGCCAGGGGCGAAAGGCCGCGGTCAGATCCGCGACGGCCTCATTGGCATACAGGGTCAGGCGCTCACGCCACTGCTCCACGGTCGCCGTGTCGGTGGGGCGGTGCAGCTCGGCCAAGACGCCCTTGATGATGTCTTGCAGCGTCATGGCCTTTTCACCCGACCTTTTTTCCGCCGGGCGTGACAAAGGACGCAACGCCGCGCTCGCTCATGCGTTTGGCGCGTTTGGCTCCCTCTAAAATCCGCGCGATATACAAGGGGACCTCGACCATAACGCCCGTTTTGACGCGAAAGTTCTTGCCGTTTAGGCAGCCGTCCACATACGCGCCGTTGCCCTGCTCGGGAATATAGATTGTTACGGTTTTACTTTTTGTTTCTTTGGTACTCATACTGTTTTTCCTTTCATTATGCTCAGAGTGGAGAGTGGAGTGTTGAGAGTGGAGTGAAGGAGTGCCTTCGGCACGATTATATGGGTGAAAACGACTGGACCGTTTTTTCGTTCGCTTAACTCTCAACTCTCAACACTTAACACTCAAAGGCGCTAGCCGCTTACGCCGTGCTCGATCCGCACAATCCACAGCGGATTGAGGATTTTCGCCGCATAGGCCGCGACCTTGGCGCCGACAGTGGCGCGCTGGTTTAGGGGATCCAACGAGCCCGAGCTGCCGTGCGGCTTGATGATGGTTTCCACCGTGCCGCTGCCGTCGATGTCGATGACGCCGTAGGCGTCCGCACCGAACACAAGCGTGGCGTGGACTTCATGCTGCCTGCTCGGCCAGACGGAGCTGATGGCCTTGCCGCCATCGTCGGAGCAGATGAGGCTTTTTACCGTCGGCGCGGTGGTCGAGGTAAAGGCGCTTCCCTGGACATAGAGCCGCCAATCCCCATTCTCATAAACCAGGGGATTATTGGCGCGAAGCTCCAGCCATTCGCCTGCCTTGCCGGAATAAATGCTGTTGCCGCCCGTGCTGAGATACTCCATCTCAATATCCGATGTGGGCTTGTTGATACGGATATAATTCGTGCCGGCAATGGAATCGTATTGCAGCGTCTGATACACGGACTGCCGGTAGATCTTGGCCTCCGGACTCTCCACAAAGACCACGCCGAACAGGCGTCCGATCTCGCCGGAGTAAATCTGCTCCGCGTTGCTGTATTTGCTGACATCCTGCCACAGCGGATCGTTCTGCAAATCATAGGTCGCGTCCGGCGAGCAGATGCAGACGAAGTGGGGTTTTCTCACGCTGCCGTCCGCCGCGCTCATAAACAACCGCGCCTTGTTCTTCTTCAGGTTGCGCACGGCCTTTTGAATATCGTTCACCGTTAGCGTGTCCGTGGGGGCGACGTTCTCGCGTTCCTCATGCCCGCCCGTATATTGCACGTTGGTGGTCTCGCTCATGGCGTCACGCGTGACGCGGTCGATGACGACGCCCAGCTGCTCGCCGAGCAGCTCCGCGCTGTCCGCGATGACTTCATCATAGGCGGTGAGGTCCAAAAGATCCGAAACCTCGACGTACGCGCCGTACTGTTTGACCTCCGCCTCGACCTTCGACTGCGAGAGGGACTGCCCGTCCGGCGTCACGCCCTCCTGAAGCGTTAAGGCCATCTTGTCGGGGGCGAACAGGTCATACTTGCGAAACTCGACCTTCTTGCCGCTGTTTTTGGGAATGTTGCGCTTTTGGCCGTACTCGGCGTGCACGATCCTGGTCTTGGCGGTTTCGAGCAGTTTCTTGTCATAGAACTGTTTGTTAAAATACGCGGTATTCGCGGCTGTGTTGATAGTGGTTTGAATTGCCATAGTTCCTCCTTAAATCTTCATCTTTTTTCCGTTGCGCGCGGCGGCCCGCAGCTGGTTCTCCAGCGTGCGGAAGGCCTCCGGACTCATGGAATTGTAATCCGGCTCGGCCGAAACGGCGCCGGTCGTCCTGGTCTGCTTGGGTAACGCATTTCGCGTTGTGAGACGTTTTTGCACCATGTCAAGCGCCTCCTGCATGGCGTTCTCCGCCTTCTTCTCGGCGGCCCATACCCTAATGGCCGCCTCCGGCTCCATCTCCAGCACCAGTTCGGCAAAGGCCTTGTCCTGGCAGGCCGTTTCCAGATCGAAGCCTTCCGGCAGTCGCCCTTCCTGTTCCATCTGTACCAATTTTACACCAATCTCCGAAAAGGGGTTTTCCGCAGGTACATTCTGTTCCGCCTCCTGCGTTTCAAAAGGCGGCAACGGTTCTTCTGTTTGTTTCTTAAACAACATTTCTTCCTCCAAATCTACGTTTTGTAGTGGCGGGCGCGGCTCCCCCCTGCCGGCTACGCCGGTTTCCCTCCTCGGGGAGGGGGAGTTCCTGCCCCGCGTTCATCTGCTCTCTGATCTTTTTGAGTACGAGCTCCTTGCCGTCAAAGTGCATCAACTCCACCGCGTCGCCTGCCTGCAGCGCCCCGATTTGCACCAGCTGTAAAATCAGCTCATTTTGGGCGGCGGCCGTGAAACGGCTTTGCTTTGTCGCCTTGACGGAAATGTAGAACTCGATGGGCAGCAGCGCCCCGCCATAGCCCTCTTTGATCAGCAGCGCGCTGTCGAACACGGTTTCCTCGCGCACGCCGTCCACCACGATGGTGATGGGGCGGGCAAAGAAGTTGAACTCGCGCTCGACCTCGATCTCCAAACGCACGGCCTTGGCAAAACCCTCGTAGAGCTGCGTGCTCGCCATGCGCGTGCGCTTGGTGTTGGCCTCTTGCAGGGCCGTGATGGCGCTGGCGGCCGTGACGTTTGCCGAATAGACCCCGCGCGAGGCCTCGCTGGCGCCGCTTTCGTTTTTGATACTCTCGCGCATCTCCTTGATATAGGCCAGCAGGTAGGCGGGCAGCGGCGGCGTGGTGAACCAGGTGATGCCGGAGAGGCTTTCGCCCCGGTGCACCTCGCGGGACCAGTCCTTTAAGTCGTCCGTGTCAAAGCCCGCCGCCTCCGTCACCAGGAGTTTGTTGTGCGAGGCCATAAACGCGTTCTTTAAGACGATCTGATCCAGCTTGTCCGCGTACTGCTGCGTGGTGGAAAAGAGATCCACCACGCCGAACCCCAGGCAAGTGCCCTTGCGCGCATAGAGCGGCGTTAAGACAAAGGGGTAAAGCCCGTGCTCGAAGTAACCCTCCGGCTTGCTTGTTCTGCTGTCGTGCAGCACCTGGCCGCCGCAGAGCAGCGCCATGTGTACCGCGTGGGTGCGGGTCTCGGCGTCATACTCACGCCACCAGTATTCCAGCAGCAGCAGGCAGTCGCGGGTGTCTGCCCGCAGGATCTCATCCTGCGGCGCGTCCGTCGCGCCCGAGGTGTCGCCCACCATGCCCGCCGCCGCTTTGGGATAGTGCATGGCAAGCCATTCGCGGCTGCGGCGGGAGATCTTGAACACCGCACGCCCCTCCTGAATGTCCGTGCAGAGCGGGTCAAAGAGTATCGCGCGCGTGTCCACCTGGCGGATAAACGCGCCGCCCAGGTTGTTGTTCAGCTCGCCGTCATAACCCACCTCCTGCACGCAGTAGCCGCCGACCAGCAGGTCGTGCACCAGCTTTTGATACTCGACCGTGTAACCGGCGCTGTCATGGTTGCGGGCGATGACCGCCTCCACCACCTGCGCCACGCGCGCCTCTGCCCCGACTTCGGGCGTGATGACCGCCTCCGGCTCACGGTCCATAAGGTCGGCGGCCAGGTTTTCCACGGTGGCTTGAATGATGGGCGTCACGGGGCGCGGCTCGTTGGGATCGCTTTGAGGCACATCGTACCAGTGCTCGCCCCGATACATCCGCTCGCAGGCGTCCAGCCGCTGCCACTCCTGCGCATAGGCGTTCTTGAATTCCAAAAACAAAGCCTGCGCGCGCTCGTAAAGTCTGGTTTGTTCGTTTCTTTTCTTCATTGGTCTTTCCTTCCTTTTTTGAAGTAATATGGAATAGTGAATAAGGAATAAGGATGGAGAAAACTGCTCCGCAGTTTTTTCATTTTCTATTACTTATTACTTACTCCCCATTACTTAAAGCGCGTGATATCCTCGCATCTCCAGTCCATTATTCGACAACGGATCATACCTTGCCACGCGCTTTGCCGCGGGCAATGCACTGCGGCCGGGGCGGGTCATCAGACCGTAGCGCAGGGCCTCGGGCGCATGGTCTTCGCAGTTGTCCGCGACGTCCTCCGCGGAGAAGGTATCGAAGGTCAGCAGCGGCAGGGTGCGGATCAGGTTGGGGCAGGTGTCAAAGATTTGGAGCCCCGCCTGTCCGTCCGCGCCGGCGGCGAGAAACTCACGCACGCGCTGCCAGCCCGAGATCCGCGCGTTGTTCGCGGGCAGGAGCGGCACCCCGCCCGCCGCGAACACATCGGCGATGCATTGGCCCTCGACGCCGCGCAGGCCGCGCTGCTGCCAGGCGTCCGGCGAGGCGACCGTGTAGGCGATGGCCTCCCCGCGTGATTCCTCCTTCACGCGGCGGGCAATCTCCGAAGAGAGCGTGCGGCGCGCGTACAGCTCCCGATACACGATCACCCGACCCTCCGGCGACACGGCCAGCCACAGCACGCAGCAGGGGTCGTTGTAACCCCAGTCCATCGCGCGAAACCGCCGCCACCAAGTAGGGATCGGGAAAGGGTGAACGACGTGCGCGTCCCGATTGAACTCCGTGAAATACTGCCCCGCCAGCACGTCCCAATTTCCGTCTAAATGCGCCTTGCGCAGGTGCTCGGGCAGGTTTTTCAAGGTGTTCAAATACTCGGGGTTGCGCGCCATCAGCACGGGATTGTCCGTCACACGGGCCGGAATGAACACATAGTCCTCCGGCCGTTCGTCCCCCCGAAAGTCCCGATCGACAAACAGGCGCTTGACCCAGGCGTGCCCCACGCCCCCCGGGTTGCAGGTGTAGTACATACGGGGCTTAAAATCGACGCGCACGGAGCGGTTGCAGGTGGTCAAAAACAACATCTGCGCCTGGGTAAAATGCGTCGCCTCCTCCAGCCCCACCACGTCATACTCCTGGCCCTGGTACTGGTATACGTCCGACTCCTTGTCGCAGTAGCCCAGTTTGATCCTGCTGCCGTTGGGAAAGAGAAACACGCGCTGCGTCCCATGAAAGCGCACGACGCCATGCAGTTCTTCTTGCAGCGGGCGGACATGGTTCTCGTGCAGTTCGGGCAGGGTTCGCCGAAGCAGCAGCAGGTTTAACCCCGCGTATCGAAAGGCAAGCAGGACAAACTTGCGGCGCATGGCCCAGCTCTTTCCCCCGCCGCGCGCGCCGCCGTACGCGATGTGTCGGGCCTTGGCCTCAAAAAACGCCAGCTGTTTGGGGTTGGGCGTGCCGTGTAAGTGCAGGTTCATTGTCCCAACACCTCCGCTATCCCATCCATCGTGACCGCTACGGTCTGCGCCGCCTCCGCCGTCTCGGGCATAAAGCCCAGCTCCCGCAGCGCGGCCAGCGCGACCTGGTGGGTGAGCTCCCCCAGCAGCGCGCGCTCCATCGTATAGGCCGCGACCCGACACAGCGCTTGCGCCAAGAGCTTGCTCTGCCAGCCGGTCCCCTCGCCCGCGACAATCGCCAGCACACGCTCGGGGCATAACCCGATCGCCGCGCAGAGCCCGTACAGCGTGTAGGGCACCTGGTGCGCCAGCACCGTGCCGTTCTTCTGCGGGACCTGCTGCCGCGTCGCGTCGCAGGCGGCAAAATACCGCTCCACCTGCTCCTGCAACCGTTCCTTTGCGCGCATTGACTCGCCCGTCCTTTCTCACTACCCATCAAAGCTGCGGCTTTGATGGGTGCCCGTTCCCTTTCGATGAACTGAGCATAGCACACCCACAGTAGCGGAATTCTTATTATTGTTTCCAATTTATGGTATCATTTTAATGCGTGACAAACAAATCAGCGGCAACTCACGAAAGCGCCGCCACTTCAACACTATTTCCACATTTTGGGTGATTTTGACTTTTATGTCCGAAATAATCAAAAATTTCTGATTTTTCTTGACATAAAAATCAAAATTGGTTATTATAGGGTCAGAGGTGATCTACTGTGAAACGCAGAATAACCGAAACCCTTATCGCTTGGAAACAGCAGGAGCGCGGGCGTATGCCCCTTTTGATTTATGGCGCAAGGCAGGTGGGCAAGACGCACAGCCTGCGGGAGTTCGGGCAGCAGTATTATAAGAATGTTGCTTATGTCAATCTGGAGACCAACCAAGCCGCCGGTTCTTATTTTTCAGAGAACATTGAACCGGAGCGCTTGATTCGTTTTTTGGAGACGGAGACAGGGCAGCCCATTGTGCCCGGGGAGACGCTGATTGTCCTGGACGAGGTGCAAACCTGTGAGCGCGCACTCACCTCGCTGAAATATTTTCATGAGAATATGCCGGAGTTTCATATCGCCTGCGCCGGCAGTCTGCTGGGCGTGGCGATCAATCGGGAGCGGTTTTCCTTTCCCGTTGGCAATGTGGATTCCATCACCATGTTTCCTCTTGATTTTGAAGAGTTCCTATGGGCGTTGAACGAAACGCGGCTCTATGAAGAGATTCGGCAATCCTTTGCAAAAAACCGGACGCTGCCGCCCGCTTTGCATGAAAAAGCGCTGGAGCTATACCGGCTTTATCTGATTATCGGCGGAATGCCCCGTGCGGTGCTGACCTATGCCCAAAGCGGCAGCCTGCTGGCCGTGCCGGACGTGCAGAACAAGATCGTCAACGACTACATTGCGGACATGGCCAAGTACGCGTCCAATACGGAGAGCGTGAAAATTCGCGCCGCCTATCATTCCATACCCGTTCAACTTGCAAAAGAAAACCGAAAGTTTCAGTATAAGCTGGCACAGCGGGGCGGAACAAGCGCCATCTTCGGCGCGGCGATCGACTGGCTGCACTTTGCGGGCGTGGTGCTCAAATGCACCCGAACCGGGCAGGGGCTTATGCCAATTTCAGTTTACAGTGACCTTTCCAGCTTTAAGCTGTATATGGGCGACGTGGGCCTGTTGACCGCCAAGAGCGGCATTTCCCAGCAGACCGTGCTGGCGGCAGGTAAAATTCCAAATACCTTCCTTGGCGCGCTGGCCGAGAATTATGTCGCGCAGGCCTTTGCCGCAAAGCGCTATGGCCTGTATTACTGGACAAACGAGGGTACGGCCGAGTTGGATTTTGTTTTGCAGAAAGAAGACGACATCATTGCCGTAGAGGTAAAGGCCGGCACACATACGAGATCAAAAAGCTTGAATCTGTTTGTGGAGTACTACAAGCCGGCATACTCGATTCGCATATCAAGCAACAATTTTGGATTTGAAAACAATATCAAGTCTGTTCCGCTATACGCTGTGTTTTGTATTTAGAGCTGTTCAGCTAGAAATGTGATAGCCTCTTCCGGCGTGGGGAAGTCGCCCTCACAGGGGATGGATTTCCAAAATGCTTGCGCCTCAGGGTCGGCGTTGTTTTTCGCGTCGGCCAAGGCCTGCTCAATCATGCCGCGAACATAATCCACACTTACCCCATCCCTTTGCGCCAGTTGTTCCAAGGCTTGTTTTGCGTTCATATTATTGTCCTCCAATTAGTCCATATGAGCTGATTATATCATTCCCCCATAGAAAGTCAATCCATATGGGTCGACTGTTTTAACTCATTTGAGTTAATTTCAAATATGGAGGGCCTGCTATGGACATTTCAACGGCATTGAGAGCACGTATCTTTGAGTTGTGCGATGAGCGAAATATTACCTACAATAAGTTGGGAACGATTTGCGGGATTACACAATCAACCTTGAAGAATATTTTGTCCGGACGAAACGGCGCGACTGTAATCACGATAAAGAAATTATGTGACGGGCTGGAGATTACGATTGGTGAGTTTTTCAGCACGCCTGTGTTTGATGGGTTGGAGCAGGAGATTCGGTAGGCTGGGTGGACTGTCGCCCCTGCGGGAATGAAAAATGATAAGTGATGAATGATCAATGATAAATTGAGGTGAAAACGGCCGCGGCCGTTTTTTTATTGCTGGGTTGGTTTTGGGGTTGGGAGACTGGATTGCTTCGTCGTGATACTTTCGCTTTTATGGCCTCCCCGCTCCTCGCAATGACAGAGAGAAAGATCTCCCGCTCCTCGCAATGACAGAGAGAAAGATCTCCCGTTCACGCGCAACAAACATTTGAAAAATAATAATATCCCCTCTTAAGTTTTTTAGAAGGGGGCGTGGGGGAAAACAAACTATAAAATCAACCCTATTTCCTTGTCCTGCCTCTGGCGCGCTTATGCGCGCCGATCATGCCCGGGCGCAGCTCGGTTTTGGCCTTGACTTCCTCGCCGGTTAAGGCGCGTATCTCATCGCGCAGCTTGGCCGCTTGTTCAAATTCCAGCTCCCGCGCCGCGCGCCGCATTTCCTGTTGCAGAATCAGCAGCCGCTCTTTTTTCTCATCCTCGGTGAAAGAAGTTTCTTCCTCGTCCAGA
>WRCT01000034.1 GCA_009783775.1 Clostridiales bacterium
AGATTCCAGATTCCAGATTCCAGATTCCAGATTCCAGATTCCAGATTCCAGATTCCAGATTCCAGATTCCAGATTCCAGATTCCAGATTCCAGATTCCAGATTCCAGATTCCAGACGCCAGATTCCAGATACCAGATGCCAGAACCGCTCACGCGGGAGTTTTCTTTTCAACCGCGAATGGGGCCCACTGATTAAATCGTGAGGTGGAATAGCCGGCCTGCCAAAAGCTCCTATGTTGGGACCATTCTGATGGCCAATCTACCCGCCGAGCGATTTAATCAGGGGTTCCAATGACGCGAATGACCGCGAACATCGCTCACGCGGGGCTGCGCCCGCCAACCGTAGGGGCGAACTGTGTTCGCCCGCGCAAAACCGCTTGCTTTTTTGCCGTATTAGGACTATATTAAAAGTACAAAGAATCATGAGGCGGTTTGCGTAATGAAAAAAATCCTGTCAATCCTCATAATCTTCGCGCTCCTGCTGGCCTTCGTGCCCCTTGCCGCCGTCTTGGCGGAGGAGGGAGGGGAAAAGCCGACCGTTGACTATTCCGCCTTGCAGACGTTATACGACGACGTAAAGGACTTCAAACCAATTCACGTTTCCAAGGACGGTAAGGATGTGCCGAATGGTGGTTATTATGTAAAAACAATGGTCGACATAATTGCGCTTGAAGATGCGTTGGCGGCAACACTGATCATGCTGACCGAACAAAGTGCCGAGAGCCAAGCGGAAGTTGACAGTACATACGCGATACTGCAAAATGCCGTTGCGACCATTCATACTGCGATAGTAGACCTGACTTGGTTACAGTTGAATCTGGCGCACGCAGAAGCTTTTCGCAATAGCAAGGTGTTTGAAAAATCTTCCGACGGGCTACAGGCGAGGATAGAGAACGCAATTGCGTATGGTAAGCTGGTAATGGAGAATCCGGACATCATGCAGAGTGAGGTGGAAGAAGTGGGCTGGCAAATCAACTCAATGCACTGCAAATGCGGCATCTATGGCGGCCATCCCGACTACGATATTGCTTCGGAACTGCTGGCGCAATATAACGCCATGAGCGCGCTTACAATCGTTGTATCAAAAGACGGCAAGGATGTGCCGGACGGTGATTACTGGGTGCCGACAGCAGAGGCCAAGAAAGCGCTAGAGGATCTTTGTGCTGATGCGATTGTGATACTTACTGATAACTTTTTGAATCATGAGGCTGTCAATGCATTGACTCTCGCGCTTGACGAAGCTTTGGCAGTCATCAAACAGGCTGAGGATAACGCGCCGTACCAGACGGGCGAACCGCTCACCGCACTCATATTCGCAGGCACCCTAACCCTGGCCCTTATCGGCTTGACCGTTGCAGTGGCTCGCCGACGGCGATACAACCCAACGTCATTGCGACTCTGATATTAACGTCATTGCGGACTTGATCCGCAATTTCATCGCAAAACAATAGAGCCCGCATGGGCTCTTTTTGTGTATTTTTGTGTTTTTCGTGGTTAAGAAAAAATCCCGCGTGAGCGACCATTCGCACCTTTCGCGGTTACCCCCCGTACGTCACAATCGCAACCGACGCCGAGCAGCCGAAACGCTGCGCGCCGGCGGCCTGGAGTTCTAAAATCTTCTGCGGGGTTGCGATACCGCCGTCGATCTTGATCCCGATCCGCGTGCCGATCTGCGCGCGCACAAAGCGCACGTCCTCCGCCTCGGCCTTTTTGCCCGTTAAGGCGTTGCTGATCTTGAGATAGGGCGCGCGGCTGCGTTCGATCACGTCCAGCACACGCTTTTTCTCCTCGTCGGAATACAGCCCTTGCTCATAGATCGCCTTGCACACGACACGGTCGCCCGCCACGTTCAGCATTTCGCAGAGTTCGCGGTAGACCACGTCCCACTGCCCGCTCCTGGCGGCCACGATATTGAGCGAAAGATCCAGCTCCCTTGCCCCGCTTTGCACGCAATAACGAATCTCCGCGCTCTTGGCAGCCAGTGAGGCAGCCGCGTGCGGAAAGCCCACGGGCGCGGAAATCAAAACCGAACTGCCCGACACGCGCTGCACAGCGTCCACCACCAGCCAAGGCGTCACGCAGACGTTCGCAAACCCATACTTCACCGCGTCCCCACAGCCCGCGATTACCTTTTCCCGCGTAATATCGGGATTGAGCAGCGAATGCTCAATCGTCGGCGCGAGATAGGCAAACGGCGCTGCGACGGGGTTTTCAGTGGACAGGTGACAGGTGACAGGTGACAGTTTTCCTGCCAACTGTCTTTGTATCTGTTCACTTACCAGTTTTGTCAATTGCTCATTCGTCATGCCAAACCTCTAATTTTCCACTGTCAACTGTCAATTGTCAATTGTCCACTACCACTTCACCGAAGGTGAAGTGGTCAATCACGCCAGCGATGACGCAATTGGAAATAACGTCCTTATCGTTTAGGAGCATTTTGGCTGAGCCGCCCTCGGCATTGATCAGCACACGGTCGCCAATGCCCGCATCCACCGCGTCAAGCGCGATTTGCTGCTGGCCGGTGCCTGCGCCGGTCTCGTCCAAATACTCAACGATCAGAAGTTTTTTCCCCACATGGGTGCGCTCTTTTATCGTGGAGACCACATTCCCCACGACCCGTGCCAAACGCATAAATAAAGATTAGCCGATCTGGGGCAGAATGCCTTCCACATCGTCGTGCGGACGCGGAATGACGTGCACGCCGTACAGCTCGCCCACGGCCTTTGCCGCAGCCGCGCCGGCCTCGACGGACGATTTCACCGCGCCGACGTCGCCGCGCACCATCACGGTCACGAGCCCGCTGCCGACCTGCTCTTTGCCGATCAGCTTCACGTTCGCCGCCTTCACCATCGCGTCAGCCGCTTCCACCGCGCCGATCAAACCGCGCGTTTCCACCATGCCCAATGCTTGCTTTTCCATTTTAGTTCTCCTTCTTTTCTACGTTAAACTCGTCGATAAACCCTGTGATCGCCACGTCGCAGGCGCAGTATTCCTGCCGGAACAGCAGGGAGGCTTCTTTGGACGCGATCCACGTCACAAAATCGCCCGGTCCTGCTTGACGGGTCGCGTCCGCCGCCACGACGAGGTGCTTATCCACGCCATTCTCGATGACGCGCATGAGCAGAAGCTTTACGCCCCTAAGCCCCTCGTCCTTGACGGTAGCGACAACCGTTCCCTCGACTCTGCCGACAAACACGGTCTATTCTGCCTTATTCGGCAACCTGCGGGACAATGCCCTCCACGTCCGTATGTGGGCGCGGAATGACGTGCACACCGTACAGTTCGCCGACCCGGCTCGCTGCGGCGGAACCCGCCTCAACGGCCGCTTTCACAGCGCCGACATCGCCGCGCACCATGACGGTCACGAGTCCGCTGCCGACCTGCTCCCGACCGGCCAGACGGACATTCGCCGCCTTCACCATCGCGTCTGCGGCTTCGATCGCGCCGATCAGACCACGCGTTTCCACCATTCCCAATGCTTCTTTCATTTTCCTGTTCTCCTATCTTTGTGATATTTTATAGTAGCGCATTTATGAGATCGGGGTGAGGGGACGGTATGATCACAGACCGTGCCAACATTCCCGCTACCTCCGGGATAACTTCCGCTGCGGCAACCGCCGCGCGTACAGCGGCGACCTCGCCGGTGAGCAATACAAAGGATTTCCCGCCCAGGCCACGGCCCAGGCGCACCTCGATCAAATCCACCTCGGCGGCCTTCACGCAGCAGTCCGCGCACTGAATTGCGGCGGCCAGGGAGAAGGTCTCCAGAATGCCGATCGCGGTGATGTGCTCCACCCAGCTTGCGGCCGCAATGGCGGCGATGGCCTTCTCGTGCACGTTGGGGATTACAAAGCTGTCGACCAGCATGGTCTCGGTACAGGCCACACCGGCCTCCACCGCGTGCCGGACCGCCGCCACCTCGCCGCTCACGCAGACGATGTACTTGCCCGCGCAAACCGACTGCGCCAGCACCAAATCCACCTGCGCGGCCTTGAGCATGGCGTCGCCGCCCTCAATACCGGCGGGAATGGACAGGGTCTCGATCAATCCAAGTGCATACATAAGGTCAAGCCTCCAAAGTAATACTGTCTGAAGAAATGCGCGTCACGCGGCCCGAGATCGACGCGTGCACATTCGCGCCCAGCTTGCCCTCGGGAATCGCCGCGATCAGATCGCCCGCGTGCACGCTCGCGCCCTCAATTACGACCGGTTCGGACGGGGCGCCGATGTGCTGGCGCAGCGGGATCGTTACGCGGCTCACGGCGGGTGCGGTTTTGATCGGCGCGGGCACATCATAGGGCTTTAAGCCCATGCGCGCGATCATGCGGGCCACGGGCACTTTCTTGAGCTCCAGCGCGGAATCGGGCCGAATCTCCGTCTCCGGCTCGGGGCGCACGCCCTGGCGGCCCAGTTCGGCTTTCAGCTCCGTCATAAACTCGGAGGGGTGCAGGCCGAAGTTGCAGGAATAATAGGTGCAGAGCCCGCAGGAACTGCAGGCGAGAATCGCGTTCGGGTCGCCCAGCAGGCTGCCGATGCCCTGCGCCACGGCGCGCATGGCCTTGTGGGGCTGCACGCCCAGGCCGAGCGCATTGCGCGGGCAGAGCTGCGAGCATTGCGAGCACTGGCAGCACACCGCCTTGGCCAGCGCGAGCTGCCGTTGTTTGGGCACGGAGCGCAGGCGCACATAGGGGTGGCCGCTCGGGAACAAGATCAGCCCGCCGTCGGTCTTGGTGATGGGCTTGTGATAGTCCTGCGTCAGATAGCCCATGCAGGGCCCGCCGACCAGCAGGGTGTAATCGCCGCCCGCGGGCGCACCCGCCCAAGCCAAAAGCTCCGCCGCGTCGGTGCCGATCGGCACCTCATAGGTGGCGGGGTTCTCCACACAGCCGGTGACGGTGACAAACTTTTTCGTGACGGGCACTTGCTGCGCCGCCAGCGCGACATTCACCAGCGTGTTGACGTTTTGCACCACCACGCCCACGTCTGCGGGCAGTTTGCCCGTGGGCACGACGCGTTTGGTCACGTCGTAAATTAAGGACTTCTCGTCTCCGGCGGGGTAGTAGCTTTCCATCTCGTGGATACGAATGCCCGGGTAGCTTGGGGTGATCTTGCGCAGGGCGTCCACCGCGTCATGATAATGCGCCTTGAGTGCGACCACGCCGCTGACCGCGCCCGTGCTTTCCATAGCAAGCGCCAGCCCGCGCAGCAACAGCTCGGGTTGGTTTGCCATGAGCTGCTGGTCCGTGCGCAGCAGGGGCTCGCACTCCGCGCCGTTCGCGATTACCGTGTCGGCCTTGGCCGCCAGCTTGATGTGCGTGGGAAAACCCGCGCCGCCCGCGCCAACGACACCCGCGTCCTTTATGCTGTTGAGGATAGTCTCCCTTGCCATAAGTTCACCGTAGGGGCGGGGTCAGCCCGCCCGCTCCTCAGATAATCCTGAAATCTCCGGCCAGCACACACCTGCGGTAGCGGGTGAACGAGCGGGCGCTGGTCAAACCCTCGCCGGTGGGCGTGGCGATGGTCAGCGTGGGATACCCCTCGCCGCCAAAACCCAAACCCGCGTAAGAGGGCGCGTTCTTGACAAAAATCGTCGTGTTCAAGCGGCGCACCGCCTTGCTCATGTGCTTGACATTCGTCGAGTGCATTTGCGCGCTGTGCAGATACCCGTGCTCCGCTTTGAACGCCTCTTCGATCGCCTGGTCCACATCGCGCACGCGCGCGCAGCCCAGCACGGGCATAAGCATTTCGGTCTCGATGAAGGGGTGGCCGATCGGCACTTCTGCGATGATGATGCGCGGCTCGCCCGTAAATGCCACGCCCGCATCGCGTAAAATCACCGACGCGTTGCGGCCCACATAATCGCGCTTGATGACATATGTGCCGTTCTTCTCCGTCAGCGTTGTTTTGAGGACTTTATCGATATCCGCGCCGTACACGCGGAACGCCCCGTTCACTTCCATCAGGCGCATGAGTTCGTCAAAGATGGAATCCACGGCAAAGACTTCCTTCTCCGCCACGCAGAGCACGTTGTTGTCAAACCCGCAACCGTCCACGATATGCTTGGCGGCGTCGGCCAGTATGGCGGTCTCGTCCACAATGCAGGGCGGGTTGCCGGGCCCTGCCGCGATGACTTTCTTGGTGGTCTTCAATGCCGCCGCGACGACCGCCTCGCCGCCCGTGATGGCCAGCAGCGGAATGTCGGGGTGGTTCATAATGTCGTCGCCCGATTTGAGCGAAGGCTCGCGCACCGTGGTGATCAGGCAAGCGGGCCCGCCGGCCGCCACGATCGCGTCGTGCAGGATCCGCATGGCCTCCTGCGAGCATTTCTTCGCGGCGGGGTGGGGGTTATAGACCACCGCGTTGCCGGCGGCGATCATGGAAATCGAGTTATTGATGACCGTAGCCGTGGGATTCGTCGACGGCGTAATGGAACCGATCACGCCAAACGGCGCCTGCTCCACCAGCGTCAGGCCGTTGTCGCCCGTAAAGGCCTGGGGCTGCAGATCCTCAATGCCCGGCGTGTGGTTGGCCGCCAGCAGGTTCTTCTGGATCTTATGCGACACGTGCCCGTAGCCGGTCTCCTCGTTGGCCATAATCGCCAGCTTTTCGGCATTGGCCCGCGCGGCACAACGCATGGCGTCGATCAGCTCGCCGCGCTTTTGCAGGGACAGGTCCATGAGCGCGTGCTGCGCCGCCTTGGCGTTGGCCACGGCCTCATTCGCTTCCCCGCAAAGCCACTGCCCGGAACCGGCGGGAGCGAGCCCCCGCCCTACTGATCCGCACTGCAACTGTACGGTAATCTGCTGTGCTATGCGGTTGATTTCTTCTTGTGAAAAGGCCATAATCTACTCCCTCACTTAAACCTTATACTTTTCATATACGCGCTTGCCCTTCCAGTCCACATGGTCCAGAATGGCGACGATGGTATTGTCAATCGGCTTGTTGTCCGTGATCGCGGTCTGCCGCGCCGAAGAGCCGGCGACGCACATCACGACCTCGCCCTCGCCCGCGCCGACGCTGTCGATACAAACAATGGGCTGTCCCTTTTCCTTGAAGGTGTCGATCTCAATCGGCATCACAACCAGGAGCTTTAAGCCCTCCAGTTTCTCCGACTTTGTTGTACTCACCACGGTTCCATGAACCCGACCGATAACCATAAATATCTCCTCAATTACGCATTACGCATTGCGCGTCCGTTTTCGTCATTGGAACCCCTGATTAAATCGTTCGCCGGGGAATTTGACTATCAGAATAGTCCCAACATAGACGCTTTTGACAGGCCCGCTATTCCACCTCACGATTTAATCAGTGGGCCCCATTGCGGGCTTGACCCGCAATCTAATCCAACTTTATTCCCAATCTCTTCGCCCGATCCAACGCCAGCGGCGTAACGACCGTACCCTTTTCCAGTGTCATAAACATCTCACCGCGTCCCGCCGCCGCCAACACATCACCCTCGGTCAGCAGGTTTTTCTTCGGCAGACCGGGCAGATCCGCGCGCTTGGTCTTTTCCGTCACCAAACCCGAGAGCGCGTAGATCGGCGCCTCGCGGGCGGGCGTGATATTGCCGTGCAAACGGCTCCCGTCGGCCTGTAGGGCGGGGGCTTGTTCCCGCCGCAAATATGTTTCGTTCCGCTGTTTTTCTATCCTGCAAATCGCGTGCGGGCGCAGGTGCGCGCCGTTTGCCTCGTCTACATCAATGTGCGCCTCCAGCGTATGCCCGTCCCCGCAGCGCACGATCACATTCTCAAACACCGTGGGCCGGTCGCCCTCCACAAACAGGCGCACATTGTCGTTGTTGTCCAAACCGTAACTCTTCGCCTGCGCGAGTGAAAGGTGCAAATGCCGCGCCGAAACGATAATGCCCTGCTTGAGACACACGCTGCCGCGCTCCGTGGCCAGTGTCGCGCCCGGGCTGCCCGCGATACTGCCGGACATACGCACGCAAATCGGCAGGTGCAACTTGGTCAGATCGCTGACGGACAACTCCACCTGCGTCTCGGGCCGCACGGGCCCGACCACGCGCAGAGTGAGGGAGCCGTGCTCCGCCTTTAAGGTGACCTGCTCCTGACAGGCAAACTGCCCCGGCTGCTTTAAGTCGCGCATTTTGGTCAGCGCGTGCCCCGCGCCGAAAAGCGCGTCCACGTCCGCCCGGCAAAGGTGCACATGGCGGTTGCTCGAAGCGACAGGCACAAAAAACTGCCCCTTCTTCGCGAAGGTTTCGCAGACCAGGTCTTCGGTTAGTTGGTAGATTCTATCGCTCATAACAGTGTGCAGTGGGCAGTGGACAGTGAGCAGTAGGGGCGATTATCAATCGCCCGTTTGTTCAACGAGCCGTAGGGTGCGACGACCTCGGCGCACCACTTTTCTTCTTAATATAAACTCTTACGCAGCTGCGCCACGCCGCTCGGGCAGGAAGTGCCGCCCTTCTGGCAGTTGCCGCAGTTTAAGCAGCGTTTGGCGGAGGAATCGCCTTCCACAATACCCTTGGACGAGCTCGCGCCGATCCGGCTCGCGCCCGCGCCGATCATGGCATTGGCGTCGTCCTGCGTGCGCACACCGCCGGAGGCTTTCACGCCCATGTTCGGGCCGACCGTGGCACGCATGAGACGGATATTCTCCACGGTCGCGCCGCCGGTGGAAAAACCGGTCGAGGTCTTAACAAAGTCCGCCTTGGCCAGTTTGCAGACCTGGCAGGCTTTGACGATCTCCTCATCGGTGAGCAGGCAGTTCTCCAAAATGACCTTGACGGTCGCTTTCGGATGCGCCGCCGCGACGACGGCCTCAATGTCCTTTAAGACCACGTCCCACTCGCCGCTCTTGGCCGCGCCGATGTTCATGACCATGTCGATCTCACGCGCGCCGGCCGCGATGCAGGACTTGGTCTCCGCCGCCTTCACGTCGGGCATGGTCGCGCCCAAAGGGAACCCGACCACCACGCAGGGGGTGACGGTGGTGCCCGCCAGCTCCTTGGCGACCAGGCCGATCCACGAGGGGTTCACGCAGACGCTGGCGGTGTTGTACTTCTTCGCCTCGTCGCAGACCTTGATGATGTCCCCGCGCGTCGCCTCGGGCTTTAAGAGCGTGTGGTCAATGTACTTGGCCAAACTCTGCGCCGCGCCGCCGCCGGTGGGTGCGCCGCCGGGCCCGCCTACCTGCTGCAAAACTTCCTTGACAATGCTCGAAATCAAGAGCTCCATCTGCTGATTATCCATGACTTGCCTCCCATCATTTTCTATATCTATTTACAATAACAACAACTATATTCTACATAGTACAACAACATTTAACAAATGTCAACACTTTTTTGAAAATTAAATTATTTGAACATTTGTAACAAACGACTGCGACAAACGACTGCAACAAACAACGTCATTGCGGACAACAAACAACGTCATTGCGGGCTTGACCCGCAATCTCATTCACTCGGGATAGCGAATGAGATTCTCCCCGTCTTCCCAAAGCCGCTCCATGTTGTAATAGGCGCGTTCCTCGGGATGGAAGAGATGCACCAGCACCGCGCCGTAATCCAATACGACCCAACGACCTTCCGAATAACCCTCTCTGCGGCGAATCGTCAGACCCATCTCTGCCGCGCGCGCCTCCAGCTCGTCACAAAGCGCCTTCACCTGGGGCACGGCGCGTCCGCTCGCGATCACGAACCAGTCCGCGATAATGGTCTTGTCCCCCACGTGGAGGGCCATAATGTCCAATGCCTTCTTGTCATACAGCAACTCACAGATTGCGAGCGCCTCATTCTCAAAATGTTTCAAGTTCTTCCTTATTTCCTCCCAAATCAAGATAGGCGCGGAGGGTCGCCGGGTGCAGCTGTCCGTCCGCCTTTTGAATATAACAAATTGCGCACCCGAGCGCAAGTAAAATCGCGCGATTGAGAGAAGTTTCCTGCCGAATTTCTTGCACGGCGGGAAAGTCACGGTCCGGCTCGATGATATCCGCCAGATAAATGATCTTGTCAAGGTCCGTCATACCCTGATCGCCCGTGGTGTGCAGGGCAATCGCGCGCAGAACGGCCGGGTCCCTCACGCCGTATTCCGTCTCGGCCAGCCTTGCGCCGGCCGCCGCGTGCCAGATTTTCGAAATATCTGTCTCATCGCCGGATAATCGCTTTTGCTCCTCCGGCGGCAGCTGTTTTGCGCAGTCGTGCAGCAGGGCAGCCCAACGGGTCTGCTCCGTGTTAACGCCATACTTCTCCGCCAAATCAATAGCGGTGCGCATAACCCGAATACTATGTGTAAAACGCAGGGGATCAAGCACGGCCCGCAATTGCGCCATTGCCGCGCGAATATCTTCGGGCTGGTACAGCCCCCGCTCGTAAATATAGTCCTCCACGGCGGGCGGGACCAGGCCGGTAATCGGTCGGGCCGCTGTCACACGCGCCCGAATCTCCGTGGACGAAATGGGCAGCGCGGGCGGCAGCTCCGGCACATTCACCCCGTACGCCGACCGGATATGGGCGATGGCCGCGCTGTCGTCGCTGCCGTCGCGCGGGATACAGACCGGGGTCGCAAGCGTGGCGACATCCTGCGGCTTGTGCCAGCTGTCAAAGCTGGCCAGCATATCGCTGCCCATCAAAAAAAACAGCTCGGCCTTGGGGTAACGTTCCCGCAGGATACGCAGGGTGTCCGCCGTATAGCTCGGCCCCTCGCGCCGCAACTCCATATCGTCCGGCACCAGCTCCGGCATACCCTCAGCGGCCAAACAGACCATGCGCCAGCGGTCCGCTGCGCTTGCCCCGCCGGGCAGCTGTTTGTGCGGCGGAATGTTCGCGGGAACCAGCAGCACGCGATCCAAACCCAGCCGCGCCAGCGCGCTTTGCGCCATTTGGATATGCGCCGTGTGGACCGGCTGAAACGTGCCGCCCAATATGCCGATTTTCTCTGTGAATCTCATCTTCACCATTATAGTATATTGTTCGCCCAATGGGCAAGAATTATTGTAAATGGGAAGTGGCCAATGTAGGGCGGGGGCTTGCTCCCGCCGCAGAAGAGGTTAGTGATTAACAATTATTACAAGCGAAAATGTTTCGGGCGCAACGCCCTTGCCCGCGCCCTGGACCTGGCCCTGCTTGGCGTGATCCTTTATTTGGCGTTTTATCTGCTGCTGTTCACCCGACCGGCAAAGCAATGGCTGGCGCCGCTGCTGGCGTTGCTTGCGACGGGCTGTTTCTTTTGCCTTTCGCGGCTCCGGCTGATTCACTTCACCCGAAGGGAGCGCGAACGCCTGCAAAACCTCGTCTGGCGGGATGAGCTGCTGCTCATGCCCGAAACCGAATTGCGTGCGTTGTTGGGGCAAGACGAAACGATACTGCTGCTGCAACAGGAACGCCCCGCGACGGTTGACGACCTGCTGCCGATTTTGCGAGGGGCGGGGGAGGGTGCGGCGCTTTTCCTCACCACAACGCTGACGGAGGAGGCCAAGGGTTTCCTTGCCAGAAACGCAAGCGGCCTTATCATTCATGAGCTGGCGGCCTTGCTTGACAGGGCCACCCTGTCGCTCATGAGCGAAACACGCGAGAAAGAGGTGATCGCGTCCCTGTCCCCAAAACCAAAACTGCATAATTATTTGAGAAAAATTAGTATATTTAACGGCGGCTGGAAGAAGTACTTAGGCCTTGGAATCGTCCTGCTGGCCCTTTCAATATTTATAAAACCTGTCATTTACTATCGCCTGCTGTCCTCGCTCTGCTTTTTCATCTCCGGCACAGGTCTGATATTGCGTAATAAAAATACAAATTATATGAATAATTATGAGACCAATCATTGACAGAGCGATAAAGGTATAGTATATTAGAAAGTGCAAAAATATGTTTGGGCGTGTTTGGTTCGCCCATAAGGAGTACGCGCATGAAAAAGCTGAGATCCCTGCTCACGGTTGTTTTGATACTTGCCTTGGTCTTCACCTCGCTGATGCCTGTGATATCGGCGGAGAACGTGCCGCCGGAGGAAAGCGAGAACGTTATCGCGCCGGATACGGATCAGCCCGGGGATGAGGTTTTGTCCTCGCCCGGCGAACAGCGGGGCAGGGGCAGGCGCTCCCGCTTTGACGATTGGGACATCGAAGGCAACACCGAGGTCACCGCCATTGTCATCTTCGACGAGAACGGCGTCATCGACATCGACGCGAACTTAAAGAGCGCGCGCGCCAAACGGGCCGAGTCCTCCATGCGCGACGGGCAACGCGGTTTTGTCTCGCGTATGAAGTCGCGCATGAACGTCACCCTGCTCTATCAGTATACCGTGCTGGCCAACGGCATCGCGATCAAAACATCTTATAAAAACCTCAAGCTCATCGAGGAGATGGAAGGCGTGCAGGCCGTTTACCTCGACAACGCTTACAGCGTGCCGGACACGGTGCAGTCGATCCCCAGCCACGCCTTCACCAACATGATCGCGGCGGACTGGATCTGGCCGCCCCCGTACGGTTGTATCGGAGACGGCATGGTCATCGCCCTGCTGGACACGGGCCTGTTGACAAGCCACGAGGCGTTCAAAGATTACGGACGCATTGAGAACCCGAGGCTGAGCGAAGCGGACGTCAATGCCGCCGGCACCTCTGTGCGCGGAAAATATTTGTCGGCCAAAATCCCCTTTGCCTATGATTACGCCGACAAAGACGACAATGTCAACCCAAGCAAAAACACACCGAGCGGCGACCACGGCACCCACGTGGCGGGCATTGCGGCGGGTTATGCCGAAAAAGGCGGCGTGA
Organism: Clostridiales bacterium; assembly: GCA_009783775.1. GTDB lineage: Bacteria > Bacillota > Clostridia > Christensenellales > CAG-138 > WRCT01. The sequence continues at coordinate 12,729 of WRCT01000034.1, forward strand.
TCACCTTCCAGGGCGTCTCGCCCAACGCGCAGCTGCTGATCATGAAGGTGTTCAGCGACAGCAACTCCCTTACCTGGGCGAGCACCTATTTTTACGCGCTGGAGGATGCCCACCGCCTGGGCGCGGACGTGATCAATCTGTCTCTGGGCACGGTCGGCGGCTTTACCTATGACGCCGCGCTGGAAACCGACCTCTTCGGCAACATCTACAAAACATTAAGAGACGCCGGCGTCATCGTATCCGTGGCCGTCGGAAACGCCAGCAGCATGGGCGTGAACGCGGAAAACTCCCTCAGCAAGGACTATGGCTGGGAAGCGGTCTACGCCGACTATGTGGACTATGGCACCGTCGGCAGTCCCTCCACCTACACGGGCAATCTCGCGGTCTCGAGCGTGGAGTGCACGGATTATTTCGCCTACACCATCGAGGTCAATGGAATCAGCCACCAATATACCGACGCCGCCTCGGACCCAGCCCCCCAGACCCCCGCCGAAGAATCTCTTATTTTCTTAAAGAGATTCCGCGGCCAAACGCTGGAATACGTCATGGTCCCGGGCTTTGGACGGGTGAGTGACTATGTCGGCCTCGACGTGAAGGGTAAGGTCGCGGTCGTCGACAGGGGCTATGATTTCGGCCCGCCCAGCCTTACCTTTGCCGGAAAAATGCAAAACGCGAAAGACGCGGGCGCGATTGCCGTCATCATCTATAACGACCTGGACGACGGCCTTTGGTTTATGAATATCCCCACCTACACCATTCCCGCCATTTTTGTGAAAAAGGACGCCGGCGCCGCACTGCAAAAGCTGGCGAATGAAACAGTGTCCCCCGCGCTGCCCA
>WRCT01000035.1 GCA_009783775.1 Clostridiales bacterium
GGTTCCCATTGCGAGGAGCGCGAAACCCATAGGGACAAAGGAAACACGACGAAGCAATCCAGTCCCCCAAGTCGTTCCGCGGGCGACCGCACCGCACCCCGACAAGTCCGCAGAATTGTTGGGTGGTCGCTCACCCCTACGGTAGGCTCTCCAAAATCTTATAGGCGCGGGGGCCGCCGCAGTGATGAAAGCGGCCGTAGTCGGTTAAAAGGCGCAGGAGTTCATGGCGCAGGGGCGGTTTGAGCGTGACGCGGGCAAGCTCTGTCTCGGGCAGGAGCAGGATCCGGCGCATGGCCTCCAATGCGGTGGAGGAGACGGCCGTTGCCCCGCCCGCGCAGCCCAAGCAAGTCGCGCCGCCCGCCGTCAGGGAGAAAAAAAGCTGCTTGCTTTGCCGCAAATCCGCGCCGCAGTCCGCGCAATGCGTGACGGTCGGGCACTGGCCGAGGTGATGAAAAAAGTGCAGCAGGAAGTAGATGAGGTTGTCGTGCGGGTGGCTCTGCCCGTAGGCCAGGTGGGAGAGGCAGACATAAAAGAGCGAGAACAGCGCGGGGTTCTTTTGGTTTTCCTGCACCGCGTCCCGACAGAGCAGGGCCAGCGCGCTCGCCACAGTAAATTTTTCGATGTCGTCGCGCAGGGAAAAGAAACTCTCACGCAGCTCGCATTGGCGGACCGTGTGGCGATCGCCCTTGACATAGAGCTCATACTCGCCGTAGGCGAAGGGCTGGGCGCAGGCCAAAAAGGGCGCGTTGGGTTTGCGGCAGTCGCGCGCCATGGCGTCGACGCGGCCCTGCTCGGCTGTAAACAGCGTGAGCATACGACTGCTTTCGCGGTAGTCCGTGACCCCTATGACAATGGCGTTGAGGCAAAGTGTGGGCACGGGTGGCTCCTTTCAGTGAGCAGTGGGCAGTGGGCAGAATTTCCATGCTTTGGGTTCTTCCAATGGGGCAAGCTATCCGTATCATTATGAAGTCAGGGGTGAATACCATGATCGATCAAACACCGGAGAGCAGAATCGCGTGGAAGGAGTTTGTGCGCACGGGCAGCATGGAGGCCTATATGCGCTACCGTGAGATAAACGAACGGCGGGAGTAGGCGCGGCGGGCGAACACAGTTCGCCCCTACGGTTCGGTGGAAGAAGGACGGTTCGTGACAGGGGGACGGTTCGCTCTGGCACCGCAGTGTCAGGGGAACTGTCCCCGCTGTCACCGGTTTATTTTTCGTATGTGTAACCCAACTCCGCAAGTACGGACGGCTTATTGCGCCAGTCCTCCTTTACCTTGACCCAGAGCTGGAGGTTGACGCGCTGGCCGAGCAGGCCCTCGATGTCGCGGCGGGCCTCGGTGCCGATGCGCTTGAGCATGGAGCCGCCCTTGCCGATGAGAATGCCCTTTTGGCTCTCGCGCTCGATGTACACGGTCGCCCAGATATCCATGAGATCGGAGGCGTGACAGGGGGCGTGACAGGGGGCGTGACAGGGGGCGTGACAGGCGTGACAGGGGGACGGTTCCCCTGACACTGCGGTGTCAGAGCGAACCGTCCCCGCTGTCACCGTCCCCGCTGTCACGCGCAAAGCCATCTTGTCTATGCCCACGCCCACGCCGTGCGGCACTTCCTCGCGCAGCAGTTGCAGCGCTTTTTCGCGCACGATTTCGGCGCAGATCAACCGCTCCGGCTGGTCCGTGACCATATCGGGCGGGAAGTATTGCGGGCCCGGGGGCAGCAAGGCGCGCAGCGCGGCCTCCAGCTCCGGCACGCCTTTTCCCGTTAAGGCGGAGATTTTCAGAATGGGCCAATTGGGATTGATCTCATGCACAAGGTTTTCTGCGTTCTCCAGTTGGGCCGCGCTTGCGGCGTCAGATTTATTCAAGAGGATGAAGATCGGCGGGCGGGCTGACGCGGGTCCCGACGAATCCAAAGGATTCGTTGGGTGCACCACCGCCCCTACGGTGAGGTTTTCCAATATCGCACGATCCCGCGCGAAGGTATGCGCCGTGGTATCCAGCACAAATAAAATCGCGTCCACGTCGCGCGTGGCTTGGGTCGCCACCTGCTGCATAAAGCTGCCCAGGCGGTTCTTCGGCGTGGTCAGGCCGGGCGTGTCCAGAAAGACAATTTGATAGTCCTCGCGCGTCAATACGCCCGTGATCTTATTGCGCGTAGTCTGCGCGCGGTCGGTCACGATGGCGATTTTCTGCCCCACCAGCCGGTTGAGCAGGGTGGACTTGCCCACATTGGGGCAGCCGATGATCGCGGCAAAGCCGCTGTGATAGGTCATAATTTCTCCAGTATTTCTCTTTGTTTTTGGCGCATGGCCAGTTCGTCCTCTTCGGTCATGTGGTCCCAGCCCAGCAGGTGCAGCACGCCGTGCACCGTTAGAAACGCAAGCTCGCGCGACAGGCTGTGCCCATAGGCTTTTGCCTGCTCTTTGGCGCGGGACAGGCAGATCAGAATATCACCCAAATAGCCGTCCGCCGCCGCGCCCTCGCCCTCCCGCGTGGGAAAGCTGAGCACATCGGTTACGCTGTCCTGGCCGCGAAAGGTTTTGTTTGTCTCGGTGATCCGCGTTTCGCCCGCGACCAGCACGGTCAGATCACCCGCCTGCCCGAGGCAGCGCAGGCTTTGCTCCGCCGCGTTGCGGATTACGGGATAGGCTGTTGGGTTTAAGGTCACGCCCTCGCACAGAATTTCAATCATGCGTTTGCGCTCCTTGTGTTCCGCACGTGTTCCGCTGCATAGACCGCGCCGGCGGCAAGCCCCGCCGCGAGCAGCACGCCCGCCATAAAGCCCGCGATGTCGCCCACCGTGGCCACAAAACTGCCCTGTGTGAAGACCTGGCCCGCCACGAGCAGCAGGCAGCCCATCGGCCCGCCCGCCGCGCCCGCCGCCAGCAGCCGCCCGGGGCTCTTTTTATTACCCAGGAACAGCAGCGCTACCTCGCCGCTCACATAGGAGGCCGCCGCCCACAGTAGCATACGCCCGTCGAAAAAACCCACGGCCGCCGCGCAGAGCAGGGGCGCGAGCGTGAAAGCGGTCAGCGCGTTCACCGCCATAGCCGTCTGCCGCTTGCCGCGCCAGGCGACCAGCAGCACGGGCAGCAGCACGGGCGAATAGCGCGCGTCGATCGGGTGCAGCAGCAGGGAGAGACCCATCACGACAAGCAGGCCCGCTGTGAGAAAGAGCAGGGTTTTTAAGCGATCCGAGCCACGGGTGGCCAGCAGCACGGCGGCCAGCGCAAGGTAACAAACCGCTACATAGAGCGCGATCCCCGTCAGTTCCGCCCCGCCGGTGGCCTCGTCCCGCGCCAGATTCAAAGCGCGCAAACGTAAAAACGCGTCCTCGTTGAGCTGCTCGCCGGCATGGTACAGCACCTGCCCGCGCGTGACGCGCGCCGCCGGCACCCTTGCCGCCGCCTCCTCTTTTTTCTGTTCGGTGGCCTGCTTGTCCACCGACTGGTTGCCTGTCAATACGGTTTCGATAAACGCCTGCGCCAGCGTCTTTTGGGAGACGGTGAGATTCGTTTGCTTGATATCCGCCACGGCCCGCGCGCAGGCGGAGGTCACAGTCTCGTCCGCGATACCGTCTTGCCATTGGGGCGCGGCGCTCCCGCGCACAGCCTCCGCGAAGGCCTCCGTCTCCACGACCTGGCCCGGCTGGCGCAGGGACGCGCTTGGCAACCACTCACCCAGCAGGGTGTAGGCCAACTTTTCGTCCAGCAGTGCGGACAGCCCGTCCTCATAGAGCGCGGCCGCCAGCGCCTCGGGCGGCAGCAGTTCCAGCCAGGGCGTTTCGTTCTTGATATAACCCGTGTCGCCGACCGGCCGGGCCTGCTCTTCCCAAAGCAGGCGCATACGGGTGAGAAAATTCGTGAGCGCCGCGAGCCGTCGGGTCAGATCCTGCTCCTGCGCGGCGGTTTTATCGGGATCTATACAGTACACAACGGGCGCCGCGTCCCGCGCGCGCTGCCGATCCCACTCGGCTTGCAGCGTATCCGCTCCGTCTTGCTTTGCTGTGATATCATGCGAAAGCGTTTGGCCGATGACAAGCGACTCCCCTTGCTGCCCGAAGGTCCGCCAGAGGGTGAAAACCGTCGAAACCATCAGAAACAAACAACAAGCAACTGTCACAGCCAAGAAAATTCTGTTGTTCTTGATTGGATTTCTCTGCTCCATACCTATTCCTTATTACTTATTCCTTCTTACTTATCTGTTGCTTGCTTTGTCGTAGGCTTGAATAATCCGCGCCACCAACTCGTGCCGCACGACGTCCTTGTGCGTGAGGCGAATCAAAGAGATGCCGGTCACGTCCTGCAAAATGTGCAGGGCGTGGACCAGGCCGCTGCGCTTGTCCGGCCCGAGGTCGATCTGCGTGATGTCGCCCGTGACCACAATGCGCGAGCCCTCGCCGAAACGGGTGAGGAACATTTTCATCTGCTCGATGGAGCAATTTTGCGCCTCGTCCAAAATGATATAGGCGCGGCTTAAGGTCCTGCCGCGCATATAGGCCAGGGGCGCGACCTCGATCGTGCCGCGTTCCATGAGGTTCTTATAGGTCTCGAACCCGAAAAACTCCTGCAACGCGTCATAGAGCGGGCGCAGGTAGGGGTCGACCTTGTTCTGCAGATCGCCCGGCAAAAAGCCCAGTTTCTCCCCCGCCTCCACCGCCGGACGCGTGAGGATAATGCGCTCGACTTCCTTATTCTTATAGGCCAGCACGGCCATCGCCACGGCCAGATAGGTCTTGCCCGTGCCCGCAGGGCCCACGCCGAACACCAATTCGTGCTCCTTCAATGCCTGCACATAGCGTTTCTGGCCCAGCGTCTTGCACTTGACCGGCTTGCCCCGCGCGGTGAGGGCCACCACGTCGCCCATGATGTCCGAGATCAGCGCGGCGTTGCCCTCCTTGGCCAGGTCAATGGCGTAGCGGATCCGGCCGCGATTGACGGGCTCGCCGCCGCGTTGCATATCCAGCAGCTTTTCGAGCACGGCACGGCAGAGCTGCACCTGCTGCTCGCCGCCCTCGATGTAAATGCCCTCCGGCTGCACGCGAATGCGCGTGTCCGTCTCCTCCTCGAAGACGATCAGGTTTTCGTCAAACACACCGAACAGCCCGCGCGTGTCGTCCATGCTCTCCAGTTCGATGATGCCGATTTCGTTGATTTCTGTCATTTGTGCTCCTTTGTATGAGAGTGGAGTGTTGAGAGTGGAGAGTTGAGCGGGTGAAGCAATTTACCCTTCGCTCAACTCTCAACTCTCAACACTTTGGCATACCCGATTTCCTCCTCCGTCGTGATGATACACACAGCCCACAAGCCGTCCTCTTCCTCGCGCACATAGCAGTTCTTGAGCAGGATAGCGGCGTCCTTGGGTATCTGCCACATGGCCTGCAACTCCGCCCGCGCGCGGGCTTCTTCCTCCTGCTGCGCGCGCCCTATGGGGCGGTTTACCGGCACGCATTCCAGGTAGGCGCCGCGCGTCAAGGCGATGGGGACAAAAAGCTTTTCCCAGCGGCAGACGTCGCGCACCGCCAGCTCAAACCAGGGATAGGGCGGCTGCCGCTCCCACAGGACACGGCCCGCCAAGGCCAGCTTGCCGTAGCGTTTTAACGCGCCCGTCCTGCGGTATTCCTGGGCAAAGACCGGCGCCTTGACCCGCGCCTCGTATAACCGCGCGACCCAGACCTCACCCATCGCATGGGTATAGTATGGCGGACTCTCCGCGTTATACTCCACCCGCGAAGAGATCAGCACATCGCCCGCGCGCACCCAGTCGCCGACCTGCACCCGCGCCTGACCGCGCAGGACCGTAAGGCGCGTGACCATGCCGTCCTTTGCGGCAATCACATCACAGGGCACGGATAGGTCGGGGATCTCCATGCGCGGGATCGCCTCCCGCACCTCGACCGTATAGATCACGCCCTCGCGCGTAATACCGACCCAGGCCAGTTCGGGACGGCGGGCCGCAACGGACGTGGCAATGCCCAGATTATTCAATCCGCGCCAAGCGGCGAAGGGCACGATCCCCTCCTCGGCCAGCATTTCGCGCAGGACTTGCTCGTCCATGGTTTCACAGCCCGTGATCCGCACAAAGAGAATGCGCGTGGACAGGGCTGTTATCGCGGCCAGCGCCAGGACGCAGCCGGCCAGCAGGACCTTGCGCCGCCACAGGCCGACCAGGGCAAAGACGGGGCCGTGGCGCGACAGGATATGCACGCGGCAGCGGTACTTGCGCCGGATGGGACGCAGTTTTCGAAAGTCCCGCGCGCGCAGGCGCAGGCGGATACAGCTTGTACCGCGCCGCTCGACTTGCCAAGGCGTAATCCCCGCGCGCAGCATGGCGTTCAAAAAACGCTCCAGCGACAGTCCCGTCAATTCAATTATAACATAACCCTGTAAAAAACGCCACATTTCTCTCTTCTCTTGGGGGACTGGATTGCTTCGTCGAGAAGCTTTCGCTTGTTCGTTTCCCATGTGCTCCTCGCAATGACGGAAGGGAGTCTCATTCATATTCCCATGACGACAGCGCGCCCGAAATCACCACCTGCTCCTGTCCTAACAGGCGCAGGGTCAGGCCCTCGCCCGTGACGCGCAGCGTGCCCGCGCCCGTGACCAGCTGCGCCTCGTTTGCCGCGTAGCGCAGGATGCCCATGTGGTTTTCCACGAGCATATCGTTTCGGCCGTATACGGTCAGACGGGGCGTATTGGGGTGCAGTTCCTCCGGCAGATCCAGCAGGCGGATCACGCCCCGGGTGAGCCGCTTTTTCTTTTTATCCATGTCTATGATTATGCGGCGCGGGAAATAAAATGTTAGATTCACGCGATAGTGTGATATACTGTAATAAATGAGGAGGGGCAATATGGAGCAACTGACACCGCTTTCACCGCCGCCGTACGCGGGTTTTATCAGAAAACATTTTTCACGCATTGGTTTTGCCATGCTTGTGCTTTATGGCGCGCCGAATATTGTCGCTCTTATTTTTGGTATGATAGCCGCCCTTTTGTCGATGTTTTCCGGTTCGGGCGCGTTTCTCACGGAGCCTTGGGTGCTGGTCCTGCTCTCCACCCTGCCGATATATCTGATCGGAATCCCGTTGGCTTATCTGATTTTGCGGCCCATGCCCAAGGCACGCGTTTGGCAGAACAATCTCAGTTTCGGCAATCTACTGGCGCTGTTTGCCATCTGTATTTTTTTGATGTACGCCGGCAGTTTGGCAAGCCAGCTGCTGATGTCTTTGGCAAATCTGCTGCTGCCTGTCGCGGCGGAAAATCCTTTGGACAGCGTGTTTGCTATCCCGCTCGTCCCCACCTTTGTCATTGTTGTGGTGCTGGCGCCCATCTTTGAGGAGCTGTTTTTCCGCAAGTGGCTGTTGGACAGGATCGCGCAATACGGGACCCTGCCCGCCATTTTGATCTCGGGTATCACGTTCGGTCTCTTCCACGGCAACCTGTACCAGATTGTTTACGCCACGCTTTTAGGCTGTGTGTTCGCCTATGTGTACCTAACGTCCGGCAAGGTTTGGCCCTGCATTGTCCTGCACGCTTTGGTCAACTTTTTCGGCGGTTTTTTGGGTATGCTGCTGCTGCCGCTGGGCGAGGCCGCGACCCTGGCGTTCGGTGCGGTGTTGCTTGCCATTTCGGCTGCCGGACTTATCTTTTTCATCATCAAAGTACGAAAAGTGAAGGAACTGCAAAAGGCAAGCGTACCGCGGCTCGGCAAACTTGCTTTCGGGAATGTCGGTATGATTCTCTATTTGGTGCTGATGGGTTTGGTGATACTGCTCTTCCTCTTGGCGCCCACATTGACGCACTGGCTGGAACAGTTTTCGGCGCGGCTGCAGTCGTTATACTAGTTGGACACATCGCCAATTACCGGATACGCCCTAATCGCTTAAACTGAGATATCGCTCGCCCGTATCCGGCAGGATAACCACGATGGTCTTATCCTGCCATTTTGTTTGCCGCGCCAAAGTGAGGGCGGCAAAGACCGCCGCGCCCGAGGAGATGCCGCAAAACAGGCCCTCGACCCGCGCCAGCTCACGCATGGCCATTTTTGCCTGCTCCGTGGAGACGGCGATGACTTCGCTTAATATGTCTCGGTCCAAATTCTGTGGTACAAAGTTCGCGCCGGTGCCTTGGATACCGTGCGGACCGGCTGTGCCCTTGGTCAGCAGCGGCGATTCGGCGGGCTCTACGCCCACGATCCATACCCCCTCTCGAGGGGGTATGGGTGGTGACAGGGGGACGCTCGGTGACAGGGGGACGGTTCGTTCTGTCACCGCAGTGACAGGGGAACCGTCCCCGCTGTCACCGTCCCCGCTGTCACCCTCCAGTTCCCGCAAGGCCCTGCCCACGCCGCTGACCGTGCCGCCCGTGCCGATGGCAGACACAAACACGTCCGGCACACGGCCCAGGTCCGCCACGATCTCGCGCGCGGTCGCGCCCGCGTGGGCGTTGGGGTTGGCGGGGTTTTCAAACTGCCGCGTCAAAAAACTGTTCGGGATCTCGGCTGCCAACGCCAAGGCGCGGTCCACCGCACCCTGCATACCGAGCGCTTTGGGCGTCAATTCCACCTCCGCGCCATAGGCCGCAAAGAGCAGAATACGCTCGCGGCTCATGTTCTCGGGCATGGTGAGAATGACACGATAGCCCAGCAGGGCGCCCGCCATCGCCAGGCCCACGCCGGTGTTGCCGCTGGTCGCCTCGATGACCGTGCCGTTCGGTTGCAGCTGCCCGCGCGCCTCGGCGTCGCGCAAGATGGCCAGCGCGATCCGATCCTTGATACTGCCGCCCGGGTTGGTCTTTTCCAGTTTGCCCAGGATCTCGGCCGACAGACCAAGATCCGCCGTCAGCCGCGACAGGCGCACCAGCGGCGTATTGCCGATGAGGTCCAGCGCGGAGTTGGCGATCATGCGCTCTCGTCCTCGTCCCAGAGCTTTTCCTCCGGCTCGCAAAGCTCGGCCTGGATCTCGTGGTTTAAGAAGAATGAGATCAGCGTGCGGATCGCGACGATGGACGCCAGCATGAGAATGCCCTCCCAGTTGGGGTCCAGGATGGATTTGATGATGTCGGCGACGATCAGGATCTCCAGCCCCAGCAGGATATACCGGCCCAGCTCGATTTTGATCAAAAGCAGCGGGTGCTTTTTGTGCGGTCCCCTTTTGACCATGATGAAGTCCTTGATCGCTTTGCCTCCGCCCCACAGCAGCACCAAAATGGCGATGAACTGCACGGCCTGAATGATGATCTCCAGAATTTGATGTATGGTTTCCATGCCCCTTGCTCCCTTCTTGCCCCCCTGAGGGGGGCGAGACGGGGTGACTGTGGAGACGGTGACAGGGGGACGGTTCTCTGTGTTACCGCAGTGACACGATGAACCGTCCCCCTGTCACCCACAGTCACTCCGCCTTAATAACTTCCAACGCGACCTTGGCCACATTCTCGGCGGTGAAGCCGAAGTGTTCAAACAGCAGCTCGGCCGGTGCGGAGGCGCCCCAGCCCTCCATCGCGACGACCTTGCCGTCCAGGCCGACATAACGATGCCAGCCGAACGCGCTGCCCGCCTCCACGGCCACGCGCGCGCGGATATCATTCGGCAGCACGCTCTGCCGATAGGCCTCGTCCTGCGCATTGAACAGTTCCATACAGGGCATGGACACGATACGCGCCGTGCAGCCCTGAACGGACAGGATGTCCGCCGCACCGAACAGCACCTCGACTTCCGACCCGCTTGCCATCAAAATGACGTCCGGCTTGCCCTTCGGCTCGCGCAGGATATAGCCGCCGCGCAAGGCGTCCGGCCCGCTCTTTTCATAGAGCGGCAGGTTCTGTCGGGACAGCGCCAGCACGGTCGGGCCCTTGTGATCGAGCGCCGCGACATAGGCCGCCGCGACCTCGCGCGCGTCCGCCGGACGGAAGGTGAGACAGTTCGGCACCGCGCGCAGCATGGCCAGCTGCTCGATGGGCTGGTGGGTGGGGCCGTCCTCGCCCACGCCAATGCTGTCGTGCGTGAGCACATAAATGACCGGCAGGCCCATGAGCGCGGTGAGGCGCAGCGCGGGCTTGAGGTAATCCGAAAACACAAAGAAGGTCGCGCAGAAGGTGCGCAAGCCGCCGTAAAGCGCGATGCCATTGCAGGCGGCGGCCATGGCGAACTCGCGCACGCCAAAGTGCAGGTTTTGGCCCGCATAGTTCTCGGCGGAAAAGCTGCCCAGACCCTTGAGATTCGTGCAGTTGGAGGGCGCCAGGTCCGCGCTGCCGCCGAACAGGTTGGGCAGCCGTGCCGCCAGGCGGTTCAACACCTCGCCGCTGGAAGACCGTGACGCGGCCTTGCCCTCGAAAGCCCAGAAGGCCTCGTCGTGGAGCAAGTCAACCGGCAGCTCGGACGAGAAGTCTTGTTTCCACTGCGCCGCCAGTTCGGGATAAGCCGCGGCGTAATCGGCAAACAAGGCGTTCCAGTCCGCCTCGGCCTGCGCGCAATGCGCCGTGATCTGCGCATAATGGTCATAGACCTCGGGCGGCACGTCGAAGGCGTCCGCGTTCGGCCAGCCGTAAGTCTGCTTTAAGACGGCGATATTGGCCGGCCCCAACGGAGAGCCGTGCGCCTTTGGCGTGCCCGCGACGGGCGTGCCCCGCGCGATAATCGTGTGATAGATAATAAGGGAAGGGCGGGTCGTGTCCGCCTTGGCCTCGGCGATCGCCGCCGCGACGGCAGCGGTGTCCTCGCCGTCCGCGACCTCCAGCACCTGCCAGCCGTAGGCGACAAAGCGCGCGCCCACGTCCTCCCGAAAGGCGAGATCCGTGCCGCCCTCGATCGTGATTTGATTGCTGTCGTACATGGCGATCAGCTTGCCGAGTTTCAGTGTGCCCGCCAGCGACGCGGCCTCGGACGCCACGCCCTCCATCATGCAGCCGTCGCCCGCGACGGTGTAGGTGAAGTTGTCCACGACGGGAAAGCCGTCACGGTTGTACTTCGCGGCCAGGTGCGCCTCGGCCATCGCCATACCGACCGCCATGGCGAACCCCTGCCCGAGCGGGCCCGTGGTCGCCTCCACGCCTCTCGTGTGGCCGTACTCCGGATGGCCGGGCGTGAGGCTGCCGAACTGGCGAAAGTTCTTGATGTCATCCATCGTCAGCCCGTAGCCGAAAAAGTGCAGCAGGGCGTACTCCAGCATGGACGCGTGTCCGGCGGAGAGCACAAAGCGGTCCCGCGCCTGCCAGGCCGGATTTTTCGGGTTGTGTTTCATTTGTTTCCAGAGCGTGTAGACGGCCGGCGCGCTGCCGATCGCCTTCCCCGGGTGGCCGCTGTTGGCCTTGTCGATGGCCTCCGCCGCGATGACGCGAATGGCAGTGATGGCTTGTTGTTCGGCTTTGTTCATGGGTTGTTACCTCCGTTTATAATTAGGGGCCAGGGGCTAGGGGCCAGGACGTTTTTAGAAACCCGCGTGAGCGGTCTGACCACTGCTCACTGACCACTGACCACTGCATAGCACAGCTCCGCCGCCTCACGCGAAATATCGCACTTAAGGCGATAGGCGGGCACGGCGCGCACGAATTGATCGGCGAGCGTCAGCAGTCGGGCCGCGTCCGCCGCGTTCTTGGGTACCAGCATTTGGTGGAAGATCCGTTTCACGGACTCTGCCGGCGCCAGGCGAACGATCTCGTTTTGTTTCGCCTGCTCCAAAAAGACGATGGCGGAGAGCGGCACGCTCACATTACGCTGCAAGCCCTCCTTGCCCGACCAGGGCGTGCCGTAGGCGTAAAAAGTGGGCAGTGGGCACGCGTGGTTGTCAGTGGGGACGGTTCGCTCTGGCACTGCGGTGTCAGGGGAACCGTCCCCCTGACAACCCCCGTCCCCCTGACAACCCCTGTCACGCCCGTCAAGAGATTGCAGATCAAGTCCGCAATGACGGTCGATGGGGCCGCAATGACAAGGAGAGGGCGCCATTCTGATCAGCGGCTTGTCGCCGTTGACGACATTCGCGCCCAAATAATACAGCCACAGCGCCATGTGCGTGGACTTGCCCGTGCCGCTTTCGCCCAAAAAGGCGTAACCGCGCCCGTCTTTTTCGACCACAGCGGCGTGCAGCAGAAAGGTATCGTGCGGCAGCAAGGCCGCGCAGAGCCTGCGGTAAAGGCAAACGGATTCGCAAACCGGCGCAGAAAAACCGGACAGCGCGGCCTCCGCCTCGACCTCCTCCGGTGTGACGGAGAAGGTGAGGTCGGGCTGGGTGTCAGCGGGGACGGTTCGCTCTGACACCGCAGTGTCAGGGGAACCGTCCCCCTGACACACCCCGTCCCCCTGACACACCGGGGAACCGTCCCCCTGACACACCTCCTCAGCCTCCACGGCATAGGGCGCGCAGATCTTTTCGACGTATGGATAATGATTGTCAAGCCGTACAATAAAGCCGGCGATTTTGCAGATTATCATGCAGACATTCTATCACATTCTTACGCGGGGAACAAGACGGAATCTTTTTTAGATGTCAGACTCCAGTCGCCAGATGCCAGACCGCTCACGCGGAGTTCTTTTCTTTAACCGCGAATGACGCGAATGGGCGCGAATTCGCTGCGGCGGGGGACCGCTCACGCGGGATATTTTAACCGCGAAGAACGCCAATGACGCGAATATTTTCGCTCACGCGGGTTTTATAAATATATTCGTGTGGTTCGTGGTAGAAAAAGAACACCCCGCTGCGGCGCATTCGCGCATCTTCGCGTCATTCGCGGTAGAAAAAGAAAACCTCCGCCGCAGCGGCAAGGGAGACGTCGCTCACGCGGGATATTTTAACCGCGAATGGCGCGAATGGCCGCGAATATTTTCGTTCACGCGGGATATTCTCAAACCTCCGAACAATTTGAACCGTAGGGGCGACCATTGGTCGTCCGTTCCCGCCCGCAGGCGTATTCGTGTTTATTCGTGTCATTCGTGGGATATAAGCTGTGAAGGAAGGATGTCCAATCCTTACATTACAGCAGGCAACCGATTCACCCGCAGCAACGTAAAACGGTCAGCCGAGGGGGTGATAGCAGCCGGTTTAGACTTCAACGAAGGCTATTTCACTACATCCCCAAGGAAAGGAGACCATCATGGAAATCACCTATCGAACCACGCCGGAGGGCTATCAGATTCCCAATCTGACCGTGCCGGCGCCGAAAGACCCAAGCTATGTCATCGGCAGATTTGGAAGTATGCGGCGACAGTATCTCAAGAACCATCGCAAAATCCTGTTTGTCAACTTGCTGACGAGCGGCGAGCTTTACGACCACCTTTGCGAGATTGACCAAACCGCCAACGAGCAGTTCGAGCTTATCACCAAGCAAATGGCGAAAGCTGAGGGCGTA
>WRCT01000036.1 GCA_009783775.1 Clostridiales bacterium
GGTGAGACGCTCTACTCCTTTGTCCTGCAAGCGTTCTCGCACCTCATGGCGCAGGAAAAGCGTATCACCGAGCTGCAAAACAAACTCATCGCGGGCGGCAAAGACGCGTCCAAACTGACCCAGCGGCTGACCGAAGAGTATGAAACCTTCACCCGCGATGGCGGCCTGACCTTCCGCGCGCGCACCCGCTCCGCGCTGGCTGGGCTCGGTTACAGCCCCGAGGACCAGGCCCGCGACATCACCACGTTCAGCGGCGGTCAGGTCGAAAAGGCCGCGTTGGCGCGCACACTGCTGCGCGGGGCCGACCTACTCCTGCTCGACGAGCCCACCAACCATCTGGACATCGACGCGGCCCGCTGGCTGGAGAACTATCTGCTGGGCTACAAGGGCGCGGTGCTGGCGATCTCGCATGACAGGCGTTTTTTGGACCTGATCGCCCAGCGCATTTTTGAGCTGGAGCACGGTCACCTGCGCACCGGACGCGGCAACTACACAACTTATCGGGAGAAAAAACTCTCTGCGCGGGAGATCGAACAACGGCATTATCTCGCCACGCAAAAGGAGATCCGCCGGATCGAGGGTATCATCACCCAGCAGCGGCGCTGGAACAGGGAGCGCAACTTCATAACCATCGCCTCCAAGCAAAAGCAAATCGACCGCCTGCGTGACACGCTCAAACCGCCGGAGAAGGATCCCGCCGCGATCACCTTCTCCTTCCACGCGCCCGAACCTCTCACCGACGATATACTGATCGCCGAGGATATGGGCAAGGCTTTCACCGAGACCCCGCTGTTTGCGAATGTCAACCTGCATATCCGCAAGGGCGAGACCGTCTGCCTGGTCGGCCCGAACGGCTGCGGCAAAACCACGCTGCTCAAAATGCTGGCGGGTTTGGAGCCGCCGGATCAAGGCCTGGCTCGGCTGGGCGCAAATGTACGCCTCGGTTACTATGAGCAGACGGCGCAGGGGTTTGACGCTGGCGGCACGGTGCTGGACACCCTATCCCGCGCCTTTCCCCGCATGACCTCGGGTGAGCTGCGCTCGGCGCTGGCGCTCTTTTTGTTCCGCGGCGACGAGATATACAAGGACACAAGTATCCTATCCGGCGGAGAACGGGCGCGTATCCGCCTGCTCAAACTCATGTTGGCGGGCAGCAATCTTCTGTTGCTTGACGAGCCCACAAACCACCTCGATATTCACTCCGCCCAAACCTTGGAGCGCGCCTTGGAGCACTATACCGGCACGACGCTGCTGGTCACCCATGACCGCTACCTGATCGAAAAGCTGGCGGACCGTGTGCTCTATCTCGCACCGGACGGTCTCAAGGAACTGGATTTCCCCTTTGAAGAGGCTTACGCTGCGCTACAGATTCCAGATTCCAGATTCCAGACGCCAGTAGGGGCGATCTGTGATCGCCCGTTGGAAACAAAACCGGACAACCCCTACCTCCAGCGCAAGCAACGCAACACGAAACTCTTGCAAGCCAAACAAGCCCTCAAACGCGCGGAACAAGCCGTGGAAGAAAACGAGCGTCAAATCGCCGAAACGACCCGCCAACTGGAGGAGGACACAACCGCAGGCCTATATGAAAAGGTAGCGACCCATTGCGCGCGCCTGACCGAACTGCAAACGGAAAACGAGGCCCTCTACGCCCAACTGGAACAGGCGGAGCAAACTCTGGCCAACGTACCGTAGGGGCGACCATTGGTCGTCCGCCTATCCATCGCCCCGTCTGTCATTCTGAGGTCGCGGAGCGACGGAAGAATCTGAACGAATGGATTTCAAGATTCTTCGCCGCGCTCAGAATGACACGATCCACTGACTTGGATTGTAAATCCCCCGCGATTTGTGCTATACTACTGATATGAAAAAACTCTGGAAACAAAAACCCTGGCTGATCGCGTTGGTGGCGGTCGCGCTGTTTTTTGTGCTGGCGGGCTTGACCTCGGGCACGCGCAAGGCCTCCACGGCGGAGAATCTCTTTGCCGCCGCCGCGCAGCCCGCGCAGGGTTTTGTGGGCCGTGTGACCGACGCGGTCTCCGATTTCTTCCTTCGCGTGTTTTCCCCGAATGCTCTCGGCGCGGAGAACGCGCAGTTGCGTGCGCGCGCTGAGGAGGCGGAACGCAAAGCCCTGCTCTATGAGGCCGTCGCACGCGAAAACGCCCGCCTGTCCGAGCTTTTAGACTACACAAGCCCCTACGCCAATATGCGCTTTATCGCCGCCTCCGTCACAGCCCGTAGCGCAAACGCCTTTGTCGACACGCTCACGATCCGCGCCGGCTCCCAACAGGGCGTGCGCGAGCGCATGGCGGTGGTCTGCGAAAACGGTCTGGTGGGCCGCGTCGTGGAAGTCGGTTTAAGCTGGAGCAAGGTGCGTACCATTCAAAACGAAAATATGCGGATTCCGGTGCAAATCGAACGCACACGCGACGAGGCCATGCTGGGCGGACTGGTCTATCATCAGGGCCTGTTTTTGGGCTTTCAGCTGGACTTTCTGCCCGAGGACGCCGACCTGCGCGTGGGCGACGTGATCCTCACCTCCGGCGAGGGAGACTCGTTTCCCAAGGGCTTGGTGGTCGGCACGGTCATCTCCGTCACGCAGGAAAACGGCGTTCATCTGGCCACCGTGAGCTCCCGCGTGGACTTTATTCGGCTGGAGGAAGTGCTGGTCGTGCGGGAAGTGGAGGAGCCCAATCCATGAGACGGGTGACGCGCGCGCTGCTTTTGCTCTGCTGTGTTTTTTTTGACACCGCCGTGCTGGCACGTATCAACCTTTGGGGTATCGCGCCCTCGCTGGTCTTTGCGCTGGTCTGCGCCTATACGCTGACCGACTCCCCGCAACTGGGTCTGCTCTGCGCGGCGGCGGGTGGATTGATGGTGGATTTACTCTGCAATACGGCGATTGGCTTAACGCCCGCGCTTTATATGCTCGCGCTGTTGGCGCTTGCGGCCTTGGCCAAACGCAGGTTCTTCAAACCGTTTTTCCTGTTCCTCACGGTCAGCGCGCTGTTTTTTGCCATGCAGGCCCTGCTCGCGGCGGGGCACTCCCTGCTGGGGCAGGTGCGGCCCTACGGGCGGGTGCTGCTGCTGGTCCAAGCCCCGAGCGCGTTGCTGACGGGCGGCGTCTCGGCCTGGTTCTACAAAGTGATAAAAAAGAGAAATGAAAAGAAACAAACGTACGAAAACTGATATAAGGCTATTGTTCTTCGTCGTCCTGCTGGTTGGCATGGCGGCGCTGCTGGCGCGCGGCCTGCTGCGGCTCACGCTGGTACAGGGCGAGCAGCTCACCGCCGCCGTGGAGCAAACCTCCGTCGTCACCACCTATCGGTCCGGCAAGCGCGGCACGATTTTCGACCGCAACGGCACGGTGCTGGCCTATGACGAGGAGACCTGGAACGTCCGTTTCTACCGCGATCCCACGCGCACCTCGCCCGAGGACAGCGCGCGCTATACCGACACGCTCATGCGCGCGATCGACATCATCGAACAGGGCGGGGGAGAGGTCATCGACACGTTCTACATTGATATGAATCCCGACGGCACTTATGTCTACAACTGGGGCGCGACCAGCGAGGAGAGCAAGGCGGTCCGCAAAAAGAATTTTATCGAGGCCTGCAACTTTTCCAATCCTGATCTGACCGCCGAGGAGGCTTATCTCATTCTGCGCGCCTCGTGGCAGGTGCCGGACGACTATCCCTACAGCCAGGCGCGCAAGCTCATGTCCATTCGGCAGGAGGCGGTCCTCACCAGCTACCGCGCCTTTGAGGGCGTGACCATCGCGACCAATGTGCCCATGGCCGTGATCGCGGAGCTCACCATGCTCTCCGATCAGCTCACGGGCATTCTCACCGAAAAGAACAGCTACCGCGTCTACCCGCAGGGTAACGTCGCCTCGCATATCGTGGGTTATCTGGGCAAGCAGGTCACGCCGGATATGCTGGCGCTCGGGTATTCCTACTCAGACGCCATCGGCGTGGCGGGCGTGGAGAAGAGCATGGAATCCTGGCTCACCGCCAACGTCACCAAACGGCAGGGCGCGACGGAGATCATCAAGAACCGGCGTGGCGCGATCCTGGATATCCTTTCGGTCACCACGCCGCAGAACGGCTTGAACGTTCAGCTCACCATTGATCTTGAGCTGCAAAAGGTGGTCGAGCGTGCGCTGCTGGAAAACATTGAGGCAACCAACGCCAAACAGACGGCGCGAATCAATAACAACAAGGCAAGGTATGCGCGGCTGCGTTCCGACCTGGACAGTATCCAAAAGGCGGAGACCGGCGCGATTGTGGTCATGTCCGTCAAAACGGGCGAGGTTTTGGCGCTGGCCTCCTATCCCGATTATGACCCGAGTCTCTTCACGCGGCCCTTGGATCAGGAGACCTATGAACTGCTCTTCGGCGCGGACTCGAACCAACCCACGCTCAACCGTGCGGTCGGTATCCGCACCGCGCCCGGCTCAACATTTAAGATGGCCACAGGTTTCGCGGGCCTGATGGAGGAGAAAATTACGGTCAGCGAGGGCATTTCCGATCACTCGCCCTATTATTATTTCGTCAGCGACCCGCACACCAAGGTCACACAAAACGCGCCCAGCTGCTGGACGGGCCGACCCGGCTCCCATTCCAATCTGAACCTGTCGCGCGCGCTGGCGGTGAGCTGCAACTACTATTTCTTCACGGTGGCCGACCGCGTTGGCATCGAGCGGCTGGACTATTGGGCGGGTGAACTGGGCCTTACCGGCACGACGAACGTGGAACTGCCGGGCGAGCTGCCCGTGCAGGTGGGCGGGCAGGCGGCGCGCTATGATTTTTCCAAGCCGCTCTCGGGCCAGACCAGCGCCATGCCGCGTATGATCTACAGTCAGATCGTGTCCCACCTGTCGAATATCATGTCGCGTGCCAACATCGGGGCGGACGATCCGAACCGCGCGGAGAAGATCGCGCGCTGCGCCACCGCATTGCTGGAACTGCAGCAGGGCACGGGCGAGGAACTGGGCTCCAAGATCCGCGCCACGCTGCAGCGCGAGCTGGATATCCCCATCGGTATCTCGCTTGTGCACAACGACTGGGTCGTGCGCATTTCGGTTCTGCTGGAGGAACTGCGCTGGAAACCGACCTACACGATCCAAACGGGCATTGGCCAGGGCGTCTCTCTGCTCACGCCCATTTCGCTCGTGCGCTATGTGGCGGCGATCGCGGCGCGGGGTAATGTCTATGACGCGCATATCGTGTCGACCGTTACCAACCCCGACGGCAGCTTGTATGAGAAAGTCGGTCCGACGCTGCGCAATCACATCGACGCGCCGGACGAATACTGGGATTCGATTTTGGAGGGGCTCAAGGGCGTGGTCTCGCCGGAGGACGGCGGCACGGCCAGCTCGGTCTTCTCCGCCAAATTCAGAAACGCGGGTTATTTGGAACTGATCTCGGGTAAAACGGGCACGGCCCAAACGGCCGCCGCGGGTAATATCGACGTCGAGAACACAAGCTGGTTTGTGGCGATCACGCCGCGCCAAGACCCCCAAATCGCCATCGTGGTCTTTATCCCCAACGGCCAGTCCGGCAGCTCCAGCCATATCGCCATCGAGCGTATCGTGACCTATCTTTACGAGCAGAGCGATTATTTGAAATAACCGCGAAGGGATTGACAATATGAACATATGTAAGAAGATGGTAACCCTTGCGCAAATGTATTGCAGGGATAATTATAGTTTTTGGATTGAAAAATATCAAAGCGAACGTACGGGAAACGATTATCCTTATACCTATACTGACGAGGATTACAATATGTTTCCCAGATATTTAGTTTTAGCTGCTATATCAAAAGAAATTGATATGCTTGTCGGTCAAAAACGCAAATCATTTAGCAATTGCAAATATGAACTCCTGGCCGCAGCAGATTATTCAGACGATGAACCCAATGAAAAATGTCAAGTGACAAAGGAAGATGAAAAACGAAAATATAGAGAGTTTATTTTAAGTTTTGACGAGAATGGATTGGCAAATACGACGGTCAAACAATTGGGGTTCCGGAGAAAACTTGGAAAAAATGAATCTGAAAAAATACGAAAAAAGCTGGCTGAAAAATGGAATTATGATGGAAGTTGGTATCCTATCGGTGGGAATCCGCACGAAGAAGCTTTATACTTGATGGAAAAATATATTACTCCATTTGAAAAAGAAATCAACGATATTATACGGAGTATTTCCCTGAGCAGGTACTACACTATTGACGAGTTTGGGGATGACTACAAGCGTTCCGTTGCAGATTTCACCATCCCATCATATAAATATGTCGGGTCAGAAACATTGTGCTGTGACGACACTTTTGACTGGATTATTTACGTATCACATGAAAGCACAATATCTTTTGGCGGCGACAGGCTTATTTCACAAATTAAAGGATTGCTGAAAGACTATGAGAGCAGATTTGATGTGTGGGAATAAGGGAGCTCACCCTGCTTGAGGCGGTGCGACAAGAGTGGGAAGCCCAGACCGGAACCCCTGCGGGCAAAATGAGATTCCCGATTCCGAATGGTGGTTGACGAAAAAAGGTTAATACCTTCAAAAGCAGCAACAATGAACAGTCAAATTTTCTTGGAAATGAAAATGAAAAAACGAGTTGTCAAAATCATTATAGGGACATCGGCGATAATCCTTTTACTGGCCTTCGCACGTTTCGCCGGATTTGGTTACAGATATCACTATGACGCGGAGATGAACGGAATGGTAATCACAAGGTGCAGGGGCATAGGAAGAGTGCGAATCCCTAAGGCAATCTGGGGGACACCTGTGGTAAAGCTCCTTTCCATTGATGATACAAATCAAGATTGTACTGAAGACCCCAATCACACAAGAACCTATGCATTTTCTAAGTTGGTCACTTCTGTCTCTATTCCCAAAGGTGTGAGGGAGATTGGAGAGGCCGCATTTGCTGGTTGTGAGATGCTAAAAAAAGTTACAATCCCTGACAGCGTGACGGCAATCGGCGATTGGGCGTTTGAGGGGTGCCGCAGTTTATTGAGCATTACAATACCGAGTAGTGTAACCATTATTGGAAATGGAGCATTCCACAGTTGTGAAGAACTGACAAGCGTTACAATGCCAGATAGTGTGACATCAATTGGTGATAATGCGTTTTATCGCTGTTACCAACTAACCAGTATCGTAATACCGGATAGCGTAAGGGAAATTGGCGATTCAGCATTTTACTGCTGTACAGGGCTGATTGATGTTACGTTGCCTAACGGCATCAAGAGGATTAGCGGTCTTATGTTTGATGGTTGTGTATCGCTGACGAGCATTACGATACCAGGCAATGTGAAGGCGATTGAAGATTGGGCATTCGACGGTTGCACAGGACTGACAAGTCTTACGCTTTCTGACGGTATCAGAGAGATTGGCTACCGAGCCTTTTACGCCTGCTCCAGTTTAACAAGTATCACCATACCTGACAGTGTAACCGTAATCGGAGAGCTTGCATTCGATGAAATACCCAATCTCACAATCACCTATAGGGGTAAGACCTATATTAGTAAGGAAGTGGTCGAAGAATGGGGGATTGTCTGGCAGATGCCGGATGAATTTTATGCTGCTGCACAAGCAACGGTTGGTATGTGATTTCCGAAATGAACGGTAGGAGTCAAATAGGCCCCCCCGTCATGCCGGATGCACGCCCTCGGCTCAGGAAATTTCAGGAAATTGGACATTACCCCTTGACAAGCTCTGTGCTGGCTAGCAGAAAAAACCGCGCTAGCGACCTTGTAACCTGTAACCTGTGACTCATACTGAAATGCCGCCGGCTTATCTGCCGAGCGGCATTTCGTTGTGGGGGGGAATAATGCTTTGTTATCTCATGGAGCCTGCGCTCATATTGTTTTCCGCATAAGCGATCATGCGCTTGACCATTTCGCCGCCGATGGAACCGGCGTCGCGGGAAGTCAGATCACCGTTGTAACCCTGTTTGAGGGGTACGTTCAGCGAGGACGCAACTTCGCTCTTTAAGCTGTACAGCTTATCCTTCGCGTGCATTGACTGTTGGTTGCTGGGCATTTGTTTGTTCTCCTTTCCTAAAATAAACCCTGCGATACTTTATCGCATATTCTGTTCCGCGTACGCGATCATACGTTTCACCATTTCGCCGCCTATACTGCCCGCGTCGCGGGAAGTCAGATCGCCGTTATAACCCTGTTTCAGGTTGATGTTCAACGAAGAAGCCACTTCGGACTTAAAGCTGTCGAGCTTGGCCTTCGATTCGGGAACCAGTGCGCTGTTTCTTGCCATTGTCTTCACCTCCTTTTTCGGTTGTACTCTTATGATTTCCAAATTTCTTGACAATATTTGCGGTAAATTTTGTTTTTTGCATGGCTATTGCGAAACGTGGCTGATGAATGTATAATAACATTGGGTTAAATTGAACACAGGAGAACTTTTTCATTGGAGAAATTGAAACAAAACGGCGCGCGCCGTGAAAGATGGACCCGAATCGTGTTGCTGGTTATGAGCGATATGCTGCTCATATTCATTTCGCTTATCATCGCGTCCTGGCTGCAGGCGGCGGTCGCGCGCGTAGAATACCAGTTCATGTTCACCTTGGGCGGACACCCGCAATTTTTGCTTTGGCAAGTCGGTTTGTTCATTTTGATCTATATTGTGGCCTTTTACTTTATGCAGCTCTACAGCAGCATATGGTCCAGCTCCGGACTGGACGAGGCCGTTCGCGTTGTCGTTGCGGTCGGCGCGGGCGGCGCAGGTTGTCTGTTTGTAAATTTTCTGTTCTTCGGCAATATGGCCAAAACCCTTCTCGTCCTCTCCGGCATCATGCTCGTGCTCATGCTGTTTGCCAGCCGCTTTGGTTACCGTGTCACTAGAGGCCTGCTGCAATCCTTTTCCAGCCGCGCGCCTCGTGGCAAAAAGGCCATGCTGGTTGTCGGCGCGGGCTTTTTCGGCGCGTATGTCAAATCGCAGATCGAGCAATCCGAAGAGGGCAGACACACCTATATCGCCATGTTTGTGGACGACGATCCAGCCAAGGCGAATATGCGCGTGGGCGGCGTGCGGGTGAGAGGCACCATCGCGGACATTCCCAAGCTGGTTTTGCAGCACAACATCACAGAGATTCTGATCGCCATTCCCTCATTGAGCGAACGGCGCATGGCGGAGGTCGCGGAAATTTGCTCGTCCACAAAATGTCATGTGCGGACGGTGCCGCGCCTTGGTGAGCTCGAGACGGGCAAACCCACCATGCAGGACATTCGCGAAATGAACATCACGGATATCCTGTTCCGGCCCGAGGTGGAGCTGGATGAGAAAGGGATCCGCGATTATATCTCGCACAAGACCGTGCTGATCACAGGCGGCGGCGGCTCCATCGGCTCGGAGATCGCGCGTCAGGTCGCGAAGTTTGTGCCCGCCACGCTGATCTTATTTGACAATTATGAAAACACAACCTACGAGCTGTTCTGTGAATTAAAGCGCAGATACCCGTGGCTGAACGTCGTGGTGCAGGTCGGTTCCGTTCGGGACGAGGCGCGCCTTGCGCAACTCATGAGCGAGTGGAAACCGGACCTTGTGGTCCACACCGCCGCGCACAAACACGTGCCGCTGATGGAGGAAAGTCCGGCGGAAGCGGTGAAGAACAATGTCCAGGGCACGTTAAACGTGCTGCAGGCCGCAAGCGAAAGCGGGGTGCAGCGGTTTGTGCAGCTCAGCACGGACAAGGCGGTCAACCCGACCAATGTAATGGGCGCCAGCAAACGCGTGACAGAACTGCTGGTCCAGGACTTTGCCGCCAGCACGGCCATGAAATGCATGACGGTCCGTTTCGGAAATGTGCTGGGCAGTCAGGGTAGCGTGATCCCGCTGTTCGAGCGGCAGATCAAGGCGGGCGGGCCGGTGCTGGTCACGCACCCGGAGATCACGCGCTACTTTATGACCATTCCCGAAGCCGCGCAGCTGGTTTTGCAGGCGGGCGCGATGGGCGATTCCGGCGCGATCTATGTGTTGGACATGGGCCAGCCCGTGCGCATTATGGACCTGGCGGAAAAAGTCATTCGTTTCTACGGCTACGAGCCGCATAAGGATATCTCCATCGAAATCACCGGCCTGCGCGCCGGCGAGAAAATGTACGAGGAGCTGCTCATGGACGAGGAGGCCGATCAAATGCAGACCACGGCGCACGGACGGATCTTTCGCGCGCACTCCGCCATTATTGACAGAGACCATTTCAGCGAAAAGTTGGAAACGCTCTTTGCCGTCGGCAGGCAGGGCGGAGACGTGCGCAAAGCCTTTTACGCCCTTGTGCCGAATTACCGTTATATCCGCAGCGAAGTGCCGGACGAGCTGGATGGCGCCTATATGAAAACACCGTGATGTGGGCACCCCAAAAAACTCTGGGCGCACATCTCTGCCGCGCCTTTGACCGCATTTCTTTGGCAAAAAGCCTCGAAATAGTTCCGCTATTCCTGCGTTTTTTGCCTGTGAACTGCGGCCAAATTCACGACAAATCTGCACACCCATAGTTTTTCGAGGTGCCCATGACCCCCAAGAGAATTTTTTTAGATCACAGAACCTTAAAACCGATGAAAATGCGTCCCCGTCGCCTGGTGAAAATCTGCGTGTTGCTTTTGCTCGTGCTGGCGCTGGCGGCGGAGATCTACCGCTCCCAGTGCACACTGACCGTCACGCATTATGAGGTGGCCTCGGCAAAGATCACAAGCCCGATCACGATCGTGCACCTGTCGGACCTGCACAACCGGCAGTTCGGCAGAGACAATACAAAACTGATCGCGCTTGTGGCGGCGCTGGAGCCGGATCTCATTATTATCTCTGGCGATATGCTCACCTATACAAAGAATAACAGGACCGTGCCCGTCGCGTTGGTGGAGGGCTTGGCGCCCATCGCGCCGGTTTACTATGGCTACGGCAACCACGAGCAGTATTTTGAGCGTGATTTCGATACGGACCTGACGCCCGATCTGGAGGCGGCCGGAGCGACCGTGGTGGAACTGCGCTATCACGACACCGAGATAGCGGGCAACCGCGTTCGGATCGGCGGCGCCTGCGGCTACATCATCGACGATAACCTTCACGGCTTTTGGTGGCCGCAGCAGAACTTCATGCGCGCCTTTGGCGATACCGACGACATGAAAATTTTAATCGCGCACCGACCGGAGGGGCTGCTTTTCTGGGGCGGCATGGAGACCTACGACACCGATCTCATCTTCTCCGGCCATCGGCACGGCGGCCAGATGCGCCTGCCGCTCCTCGGCGGGGTATTTACACCGGAGTCCGGTTTCTTTCCCGGCTATACCGAGGGCCTGTTTGAAATCGGCGGCGGGACGCTGATTCTTTCGCGCGGGCTGGGCAGCGGTACAATCGTTCCTCGCCTGAACAATGTGCCGGAAGTGATATGCGTTAAGCTGGTCCCCGCGTTCACATACAATTCACCTTAATATTCCACAAATTTCGGGGCAATGCCCTTGACACATACCAATCCTTATGCAACAATATTATTGGATTGAAACTGTATTTTGGGAGGAATTCAAACATGGAACAAACGAAAATTTCAATGACGGACATTGTGGAATATCTCCGCAATATGTCCTTTAAGACCAAGCCGTTCGGCGGCTGCGACAAAGAGGACGTCCTCGATAAGATAGAGGAACTGACCCGCATGTACCAGCGGATCCTGAACGACATGGCGCAGGAGGTCGAGCAGCTTAAGGGCGAGCGCGAAGCACGGCAGGAGCAATTAAAGCAGGAACTGAGCGAAATGCTGACGCGGGCGCAGCATGAGGCGAACCAAATCCGTGTCAAGGCCGAGGCCGACGCGCAAGCTCATGTCGATGAGCGGAAGGCGGAAGTGGATCAGCTGCGCAAAGAATGCGGTGAGCTCATCGCGCAAAAAGCGCAGGTCAAGAAGAATTGGGACAACGAGTTGCTGGACCAAAAAGTCTTGCTGCGTGTCATCGGCGAGGAACTCGGCTCCATGATGACGGCCGTCGGTGCGCTGGGTGAGAAACTGGAAGGCCAGGCAGCGGAGAAGTCAGAACACGAGGCATGAGCGCAACCCAACAACAACCGGCGGACACGACCGCCGTGGCGATTGATAACTTGCGGCAGCGTCATCGCGGCAGGCAGAGGCTCCGCGGCACAATCATTACACTGATCGTTGCGGCAGCCATCGTCTTCCTTGCCTTCGGCGTGGTCTTAAAAATCGCCGTGGTGCGCGGCAAATCTATGTTGCCGACTGTGCAAAACGATGATCTCATTTTTGCTTGGCGGCTACAGAACACCTTCCAAAGCGGCGACATTGTCCTGTTTCGCGCAGGGGATACCGAGTTGGTCAAACGCGTAATCGGTGTGCCGGGCGACAGCATTACGGTAGAACCCCGAACCGGCCGGCTTCTGGTCAACGGCGAGATTGCAGATGAAGAAGGCAGCATCACGCTGACCACCCCCCGACCGGGTGCGGTGACCTATCCGCTGGAACTGGGCGAAAACGAATATTTTTTGCTGGGCGACAACCGTCTTGTTTCAGAAGATTCTCGATTCTTCGGCCCTGTGTCCGGCGCTGTGATTGACGGGAGAGTCATTCTGCTGATTCGCGCGAAGGTGGGGGCTTGACAGAACAGACTGTTGCGGCTATGATGTTACTCTGTATAGGTCTATGAATGTGTA
The DNA here is from genome assembly GCA_009783775.1 of Clostridiales bacterium. GTDB lineage: Bacteria > Bacillota > Clostridia > Christensenellales > CAG-138 > WRCT01. Next base: position 12,681 of record WRCT01000036.1, read on the forward strand.
GGAAAGTCGAAGGGATGGTTCGGCTCTTACATAGGGGTTGGCACACAACTCCAGGGCGGGGGGAGAAAGGTTCCGAAGAATCTCCTATGAAAACACGGAAAACAAAAAGAATCAAATGGTTCAATGCGGTGCTATGCTTGTTTTTGTCATGCATCATAGTCGCCTCATTGGTATTTGTCGCGCTGGCGCAGGACGGAGATCCCGCGCCGGAGGCAGAAGTCCCGCGCATGGAGACCGAGCTCGCTGAGACCGTGGAAGAACCGGAAGAGCCCAAGAACTCGGAGGAACCCGAAGAATCGGCGGAACCGGATGGCGGCGAAGAAGAGGCAGGAGACCTCCCCACGCGCACGCCCGTGCCGGACAAAGTCACAACCGATGGTCCTGCGGAGAACAATAACGAAGAC
>WRCT01000037.1 GCA_009783775.1 Clostridiales bacterium
AAGACGCTGGCCGTGCATTGCGTGCACATCAACCGCGCGGAGATGGAGATTTTGGCGCGCACGAACACGGCCGTGATCCACAACCCGGAGTCCAATATGGGCAACGCGGTCGGCTGCGGGCCGGTCATTCAGATGTTTGCTGAGGGTCTGTTTTTGGGCCTGGGTACGGACGGCTACACGAACGATATGCTCGAGAGCTACAAGGTCGGCAATATCATTCACAAGGACCGGCTCTGCGACCCGACCGTGGCCTGGGGCGAGATCCCGACCATGCTCTTTGAGAATAACCCGAAGATCGCAAACCGCTACTTCGACGCGCCGCTGGGCGTCTTAAAGCCCGGCGCGTACGCGGATGTGATCGTGCTCGACTATGACCCGCTCACGCCGATGGACGGCGGCAACGCGAACGGACACCTGTTGTTCGGCACGAACGGGCGTTATGTCACGAACACAATCTGCAACGGCAAGGTCTTAATGCGCGACCGCAAGATCCTGGTTGCCGACGAGGCCGCGATCATGCAGGAATGCCGCGCGAGCGCGCGGAAGTTGTGGGACGCGCTGGACGCGTAGGTTTACAGATTCCAGATTCCAGACTCCAGATTCCAGTGGGGGCGAACACAGTTCGCCCCTGTTTCAATCCAGCTTGATGTTTTCCAACGCCCGCTGCGCTTGCAGGCGGCTGAAGGTAAAGCTCATGGTCGGGCGGTCTTTGAGCAGGTGGTCCATCTCCTGCTTATGGCGGGACAGCTGACGGTTTAGGATATAGAGCACGTTCAGCTGGTCTTGCATTTTCGTGGCGGGATAGGCGCTGGTGCCCGACTCCAGCCGGTCCTTATACTCCGCCATGGGTTTGACCGCGGCGTAGGATAGGTGGGAGAGCATATCGTGCTCCAGGTTTTGAATATAGTGGTTCTCGGCCAGGTAGATGTGGTTCTTGGCGACATAGTAGTCCATATTGCAGAAGCTCAAGGCGCAGACCAGGCCCACCGTCATAATGCAAGAAAAGCGAAACGCGGGGAAGGAAAAGCGCAGGATCTTGAGCATGACGCCCAGCAGACAGGCGACGATCACGGCGATCAGCCACAGCGCCAGGATCCGGCTGGAAGTGATGCCGCTGCGGCCGATATAGAGGGCCATCTTTTCGACCGCCGAGCAGAGCACGACCAGATTGCAGAGACCGAGCAAGAGCAGCGGTATCTTGATGAGGGGGATTAGTTTGCCGTCGCGTTTCGCGCTGATTAAGGTGACCGTGACGATCAGCGCGAGCAGAAAGCCCGAGGCCCAGACCAGCTCGAAAAAGCCGGAGCGCGCGAGGTTCGCGTACTCGTCCATTTGAATATAGTTGGCCGGCACATTGCCGAACCAGTGCTGAAACTGCAACCCCACAAAGAGCGCGACAACGGCGGCGACCATGACCAGTATGGTGCCGAGCGTGACATTGTTCGCCTCTTTTGGGGGCTTGGGGGAAGTCAGCGGCTTATGCCGGCGCGCGCTGGCGCCGACAAACACGGCCGACACAAAGATACACAGCACCGCGCCCCAGAAAACGTTTCCCGCGTAATCGCCCAGGTTGGCGGAGTGCTCTTTCCAGAAATCATTGACAAAGGTGTTGAAGGTTTGGTCCGCCGCGGAAAACAGCAGGGTGAAAAGAACCACAAGCGGCAGGGCGATCAAAACGCCGATCAGGATCCGAAAGGCGATACTCTTGCCCTTGTCCTTTGTGTTTTTCACCAGGCCGCGAAAGGGCCAGGCGATGTAAGAGAAGGCGCCCACAAAAGCGGTTATGAGCACCTCGGGGATATTTTTCACCTCAAACAGGCTGTTCTTCTCCGGCTTGGACAGATAGGTGAGCTGAATGGCAAAGAGCGCGAGCGCGGTCGGGAAGGTGATGAGCTGCGTGGACACGCTGAAAAAAAGCAGCTGCCCGAGGTTGATCAAAGCGATCGGCACGCAGAGCAGCAACGCTTTTTTGTTCAGTTTTCCCGTGGTGTATTTGGCAAAACCGATGGCGATCCCTTCGGCCAGGGCAAACCAGAGCACGGTGCCCAGGCCGACGCCGGCCTTGAAAAAGGACGCGACCAGCAGAATGGAAAGCAGCAGAAACAGGATCCAATAGACCCGAAACCACTTGAGGCCGACAATGCGTGCCGCGTTTTCGTCCCGACGCGGCTCGATCAAAAGATTGGGCTCCGGCCCCTTTGTTTCGCCCGTATGTATCTCGTCCGACATAATGCGCCCCCCTTGCTATTTATTGGCACATTATATAGGGGGAACGCAAAAGAACTGTGTCATGGGTGTTAAAGAAGGCGGGGTTTTCTCTGCCACAAAAAACATGAAAGATTCTTCGCTGCGCTCAGAATGACAACACCGTTTTCGTGTTTCTTTCGTGCCTTTCGTGGTTAAATCCTCCCGCGTGAGCGGTCTTGTAACTACAGCTAATACAACGCGATCTTGATTCGCCCGTCCACCGCGGTCAGCTCGCCGAGCGGCTCGCCGAGCAGCAGCAGATAACCGCCCCAGGTTTGGCCCGAGCGGCGCGTGGCGCGGAAGACCAGTAAGCTATTTTCGCCATTTTCCTCCAGCGCGAGGGAGCTTTCCATCAGGGCAAAGTCCGCGAAAATGCGCTCCTTGGTCTCAAAGTCAAACAGGACCACCGTGGTCAGCGCGTCCGAGGAATAACCCTCCGACAGGGTGTAGACCAGCTGCGGCGACCCGCTCTCCAGCAGATCGCAGAGCACGATGTCCAGCACGCCGATGTTGTTGCGGTCGTCGTCAAGGTTGAAGTATGCGTCCTCGTAGCGCAGGAAGGTCAGGCCCAGGTCCCTGTGGCGAATGATGATACAGTCCACGGCCGCCCGCACCTCGGCCGGCGTAATGTCCACCCAGTTTTCGGCTGTAAACTCCTCTCGCTCGTTGGCGATATGGGGAAAGAGCAGCGGCATTTGGCTCGTGTCCGGATCAAAGTCGATCGCGATTTCCAGGTCAAAGTCGCGGTCGGGCATGGGACTGGCAGTCGGCGTGGGGCGCGGCGTCATGTTCGGGTCAGCCGTCACAGTCGGTTTCACCGTCTCCAAACCGCAACGGATCATGGTAATCACCACAAAACCGAACAGGGCGATCAGACCGATGATCACGACCGTAACCACCACTGCCTTGCTGGTCAGGATTCGTTTCCAAATGTTATCTTTCTTGTTGTTTTTCTTGTTGTCTTTCATGGTGGTTCTCCTTTTCCATCAGAGTGGAGTGTTGAGAGTTAAGAGTTAAGCAAAGGAAATTTCGCCTCAGGCGAAACCTTTTATTGAAAACAACGTCAGTTGTTTTTTCCTTCGCTCCACTCTCAACTCTCAACTCTCCACTCTTTCATCTCGCGCTCCAGCGCGCTCTTCAGCCACGACAAGTGTATCCCGTCGATCAGCCGATGATTCACCTGCACCGTCATGGGCAGGACCAGCCGCCCGTTTTGCTCTTCAAACCGGCCCCAAAGCAGGCGCGGCACGGAGTCGTTTCGATCGCCCGTGGTCTCCTGCGTAATGTGATAGTAGGTGAACCAGGGCAGGCAGGAGAGATAGACCAGATCGTCACGCGCCGCGTCCTCTTCCTCGGTGGGCAGGGGATCGCGCAGGGCCTGCTGTTCCCGCGCGGCGCGGGCGCAAAAGGCGTGCAGGCTCTCGCTCGGGTCAAAGTCCAGATTGAGAATGGCGAACAGGTCCTCCCCCCAGGGGAAGGTATAGGAGGGCGAGAGCACATCGTGCCATATCAGACCGTCCGGCCGCAGCTTATAATGGAAGGCCTCCACGCCGTTGATAGCCCGCATAACGGCCCAGATCATGGCGTGGTAGAAGGACAGGCCCTCGCGCTTGACATAGCCATACAGGCCCGTCACGTCGAGCGGGAAGGTCACGGAATAGATGGGATTTGCCGAGCGCCCAAAGAGTTCGCAATGCGCCCTTCGCGGCCAGGTTGTCTCATCAATGGTTTTCATATAGCTAGTATAACGGTTCTTCGCGGATTATGCAATGGCGATCCGGCGCCTGCGCGGACTTTACTTGTTGATTTTGTTTATCGAAACCGCTGCCTTGTGTCATTCGTTCGGTTTGTGGTTAAATACAGGGGTTACTTGCGAATACTAGCAACATGAAACAACGAAAATCTCGATTCATTTGTATAATATTGGCATTTTTTGCGGTTTTTGCGGCGGGCTGCGACCGGTCGCGCGGGCGGGCGGCGCTGACCGGTCTGCCCGACACCTGGGCGGTTTACTGGTATCTCTGCGGCAGCGACCTGGAGAGCAACTGGGGGCTGGCGACCGACGATCTGGCCGAGATGATTTCTGTCGCGCTGCCGGACAATGTGGAGGTCGTGATCCAAACGGGCGGCGCGCTGCGCTGGCATTGCGGGATCGACGAGAATAGCATTGGCCGCTATCTCTACCGCGGGGACGAGCTGTCCCTGCTCGGGACCCTGCCCGACGCCAGTATGAGCGAGCCGGATACGCTGCGGGATTTTTTGGCTTTCTGCAATGAAAACTATCCGGCGCAGCGCCAGGTCGTGGTGCTTTGGAACCACGGCGGCGGCAGCCTGTGGGGCGCGGTGTTCGATGAACGCTATGAATTTGCCGCGCTCTCCCTGCCCGAATTGCGGCAGGTCTTTGAAACGGTGCCCGCGACCTCCGGCCAATATGAGGCGGTTGGGTTCGACGCCTGCCTGATGGCCACGGTGGACGTGGCCGACGTGCTGCGCGGCCACGCGCGCTATATGGTAGCCTCCGCCGACGTCGAGCCCGGCTACGGCTGGGACTACGCGACCATTATGCGGGCCCTGGCAAGGGGACCGTCGGACGGCGGGGCGCTGGGCAAGGCCATCTGCGACGGATATTACAGGGCCTGCGAGGGCGCGGGAGAGGCGTATCTGGCCACGCTTTCCGTGGTGGATCTGGATAGGGCGGGACCGCTGATTCAGGCCTATCAATCCATGGGCGACGAGGCGCTGCTTCTGGGTTGCCAGAGCCCGCTGACCTACTTCGGCGCGTTCGGGCGCGCGGCGCGCAAGGCGCAAAAATACGGGCCGAACAGCGACAACGAGGGTTACGCGAACATGGTGGATCTCTATGACCTGGTGCACCGCGCGGGGCCGGAGCTTTTGCCGACCGGCGGCCCTGCCGTGCTGGCCGCGCTGGACGAGTGCGTGGTCTATCAGGTGAACGGCCCGCTGCGCCGCCGGTCGGGCGGACTGGCTTGCTATTACAATTTCGCGGCGGACCCGATGTGGAGCGCGGCAGGGCTCGCCTCCTTTGCCGCTCTGGGCACGAACCGCTCCTTCTCCTGGTTCACGAGCTATTCGCTGACGGGCAGCTTTGACGCGGCGGGCCGGGCCTATGTGCGGCAGCTGGCGCGGGCGCGGGGCTTTGCACAGCCTGCGCTCACGCGCGACGCCTTCGGCCTTGTACGCGAACATTTGCACAATGTCTGCGCGGCGCAGGATGAGAATGGCTTTGCCCTTTGCCTGGCGCCCGAGGACGCGGCCTGTGTGACCGATGTGTGTATGCGCTTGGAACTGATCCTGGGCAACGGCGACACGGTCGCGTTGGGGGTCCGGCCCTGTGAGACGGCCGACTGGGAGAGCGGTATCTTTGGCGGGTCGGGCAGGACAACTTGGGGCGCGATCGGCGGTGCGCTCTTGCATATGGATCCCATCGAGCAGGCCGACGATTATGCGCTTTGGGCGGTTCCGATCGTATTAAACGGCGCGAAAAACATTCTGTATGTGGGCCTTCGGCAGGAGGCATATGAGATCCTCGGCGCGCGGGAAGTCTCGTACGCCGGCATGGTGGAGAAAAACCTGCGCCCGCTGGCCGCAGGCGACGTCGTGCAGCCGCTGCTGCCCGTGTTTGTCGGCATCGACGCGGACGGGAGCGAGATCTGGGAGGAGCAGGTTTTTGAGCGGATCGTGATTCGGCCGGACACCCTCTTTCACGAGCAGGCGCTGGACGGCAATCTCTTGCGGGTCTCGTTTGTGATTACGGACTGCTCGGGACACGTCTATACCACGCCGCCCATTGATATGGGTGGCGTGGTATAGAATGTACAAACTACAATTGAGGTGTGCCGCGTTCGGCGGCACATTTGATGGGAAACTTAAACCCATTGTTCAGAGGAAAAGCCGACGGGGTTTTCTTCCTTCATTGTAGTTTGTAGTTTGTACATTGTAATTTGCGGGCGAACACAGTTCGCCCCTACACCCGCCATCTCTTCCCGCAATTTTGGCAAACGGCGACCGAATGGGTTCGGGACTTTGTCTTGCTGTTGGTCAGCAGCGGGATGATCAGGATCAGGCCCAGCGTGCAGATGGCAAGCAAGATCCAGAAGAACCAGCCCAAACAGCCCCGGTGCTTGGTCCAGGTGTGGGTGACCGCCTGTATGGTGACGTTTTGGCTGCCGCAGCGTTTACATCTCATCGTTTCCGTTACTCCTCATTCTCGTCGTCTCTTGGCAATAGGCTATCATCTCTCCGTATTTTGTCAAACCTATAATAATCTCTGAGCATCAGAATGGAAAGCACAATTACGGCAATAAGAAAAAACCCATTTGTGAGCATACGTCCCCACCTGGACAATTCAAAGAAAGAATTAACGATGACTTGCGAAAAAGCAACGATAACAAACAAAACTTGCCACACAGAGATTCTACGTTTTTTCATCACAATACTCCTTTGCGGATGTGCTGACGCGGTCCTCGACGAATCCGAAGGATTTGTTGGGTGCGCCACCGCCCCTACGGTTTGTGTGGTTCGTGGTTAAACCCGCGTGAGCGCAAGGCTCCTTTTGCCAGGGTCCCCACCCAATTCGCAAATTGGGTGGGGTGGCAATGGACGCGAATACCGCTCACGCGGGGATAAAAACCGCCCGCAGGCGAATTCGCGTATATTCGCGTTATTCGCGGTTAAGAAAACCCGCGTGAGCGGTTCTGACCACTGCTCACTGACCACTGTCCACTGCGGAGTTTACTCCGCGATGGAAAGCGCCACCAACATCATCTCATGAAACGCGTTCTGCCGCTGCTCGGCGGTGGTCTCCTGGCCGCCCTCGATCAGGTCCGAGATCGTGCAGACACACAGCGCCTTCTTGCCCAGCCGCGCCGCGTTGCAATAGAGCGCGGTGGCCTCCATCTCCACGGCCAGCACGCCCATCTTGCGCCATTGCAGGGCCGAGAGCGCGTCGTCATAGAAGCAGTCGGAGGACAGCATATTGCCCACCCTGTAGCGCAGCCCGCGCGCCTGACACTCGTCCGCAGCTTTGCGCAGTGTGTCATAGTCGGCGATCGGCGCGTAAAGCCCCGGCAGGCGGTACTGTATGGCGTAGTTGGAGTTCGTGCACGCGCCCATGCCGAGCACGATGTCAAAGAGCTGCAGGTCGGGGTCGATCGCGCCCGCCGAGCCGATACGGATAATGGTCTCCACGCCGAAGAACTTAAAAAGCTCGTAGGAGTAAATGCCGATGGACGGAATGCCCATGCCGCTGGCCATGACGGAGACGCGCTTGCCCTCGTAGAATCCGGTATAGCCCTGGATCCCGCGCACGTTGTTCACGAGTTCGCAATCGGTCAGATAGGTGTCGGCGATCATTTTCGCGCGCAGCGGGTCGCCGGGCATGAGCACGGTCTTGGCAAAGTCTCCCGGACTGCAGCCGATGTGGGGGGTTAGGTTTGCTGGTTTCATTTTTTGAGTTCCTCCTTGTGTATCATTTCTTTATGAAGTAATAAGTAATGGGGAATAAGGAATAACCGGTCAGGATTGTTCTATCACGTCTGCGATCAGCCGAGAAAAATCTATGGCGTTTTGCGCGGTGATCACGGGCTTGCCCGTGCGTTTTTCAATGTCGCGCCTCGCGTTTCCCGCGACCTCGCCGCCACTTTGCGCCACAGCTACGTTTTCGTCAAAGGTCTGCGGTTGCTCCTCTTTGGAAATCTCCGTTGTCGTGGCCTCCGCCAGCATATTCAACACCAGTTCCAAGGTGGACATATTGTCGCGCAGGTTTTCTTTTTTCAAGCCCTTCAAGTTCTTATACTGACGCGTGCTCATGCCCGTCCACGCCTTTGTGATCTCGTCCGTTAAGATGGCATACTCCTTGCCTTGCTGCACGCCTCTGTCCTGCCATTCGTCGGTCAGCTCCTTACGGACCTGAATCGCCTGCAACCGCTGATTGATCCATTCGCGGGAATAGCCTTTTTTCAAATATGTTATGAGGGCGCGCTCGATGGCCAGTTCCGGGTCGATGGTCTCCTCCATGCGCTCACGTCCGACGGCGGCCAGCCACAGCTTAAACGGCTCGGCTTTGGGCGAGGGAATGGACTGGATAATGCGCAAAAGCTGCTCCGTATCGGCGACATCGGTTAAACGCATTTTTCCGTCTTCGGCGCGCATTTTCAACTGGTTACAATTTGTAACCAGTTGACTTCCTTCATCAGTCAACCGACTCTTCAGAACCTTCCAATAATTGCGAGCTGTTTGATAATCGCTATCCGTCAACGCGCCGCATACGTCTACAATCGAGAAAAAATTCTCCTCTTTTTCCCCGTCCCAAACGCTGCGTATGCGTTTATTTTCAAACAGTTGCAGTTTGTTTTTTTCGTCCATTGTGATTTGCCCCCTTGCGCGCCCCATATCCCATAAACGCATTTTATCATATTTTTCCCCTATTGACAAAACTTTTTCTTTGGGACATAATAAACCCCGCAGGGAGACCGTTTCTTTGTGGAACGCCCGTCAGAGAGGGAAAGTCAAGGCTGAAAGCTTTCCTCGGGCAAGTAGTAGAAAACGCAACACTCCTACCACCAACCGTCATTGCCGACTTGATTACCGGTCGTCATTGCGGGCTTGACCCGCAATCTCCCGTAATTTTGAGGAAAGAGATTGCGGCTCGGAGGCCGCAATGACGTTATAAAGGCAATGACGTTTCAAAGGCAAGCGGTTGGCGGACAGGCTTAATTCAATAAATGAAGCGGGTGCGGCAACGCGCCAACGTGGGTGGCACCGCGGGAGATTTCTCGCCCCTCGAAAATGTTATTTTCGCAGGGGCGATTTTGTTGAATGTACAATGTACAAACTACAAACTACAATTGATGAAAAAAAGCCCCGGGGTGGATTGGCGGCTTTTCCTCTGAACAATGGGTTTAGGCCACCCATCAAATGTGCCGCCGGAAGCGGCACACCATCATTGTAGTTTGTACATTGTAGTTTGTAGTTTAGGAGGACAACAACCATGTACCAAAACCCATACCGCTCGCACAACTGCGGCGAACTGAGAACGGAGCACATCGACAGTCAGGTAAAGCTCGCCGGCTGGGTGGACACGGTCCGTGACCACGGCGGCGTCATCTTTGTCGACCTGCGCGACCACTACGGCGTGACGCAGGTGGTGGCAAATGACGAGACCCTGCTCAAAGGCATTGGCAAGGAGGACGTGATCTCCGTGTCGGGTGTGCTGCGTATGCGCGACCCCGAGACCGTCAACCCCAAGATCGCCACGGGGCAAGTCGAACTGCGGGCCAATGCGGTCACCGTGCTCTCGTCCGTGCAGCGCCGCCTGCCCTTTGAGATCGGCGAAAGCCAGCAGACCAAGGAAGAGACGCGGCTGCGCTACCGCTTTTTGGACCTGCGCAATCCGGCCGTGCATGAGAACATCGTGCTGCGCTCGCGGATCACGAACCATCTGCGCCGCAAGATGGAGGCCCTGGGTTTTCTGGAAATGCACACGCCGATCCTGACCGCCTCTTCGCCCGAGGGCGCGCGCGATTATCTCGTGCCCTCGCGCAAGCACCACGGTATGTTCTACGCGCTGCCCCAGGCGCCCCAGCAGTTCAAGCAATTGCTCATGACCTCTGGCTTTGACCGGTATTTTCAGATCGCGCCCTGCTTTCGCGACGAGGACGCGCGCGCCGACCGCTCGCCGGGCGAGTTTTATCAGCTGGACTTTGAAATGGCCTTTGCCACGCAGGAGGACGTGTTCGCCGCTGCCGAGGCCGTGCTCTACGATACCTTCACGGCCTTTACCGACAAGTACGTCAGCCCGCCGCCTTTCAAACGCATTCCCTTCGACGCGTGCATGATGGCCTACGGCACGGACAAGCCCGACCTGCGCAACCCGCTGCTGATCAAGGATCTTTCCGATTTCTTCGCCGACGTGGACTTCATGCCCTTTAAGGGAAAGCCGGTGCGCGGGATCGTCGCGCCTGCCTGCGCCTCGCGGTCCAAGTCCTTCTTTGAGAAAATGCTCAAGTTCGCCGAGTCCATCGGTATGCGCGGCCTGGGTTATATCTCCGTGCTGGCAGGTATGGAACTTAAGGGGCCCATCGTCAAGTTCCTGTCCGAGGCACAGCAGCGGGCGCTGATCGAAAGGCTGGCCCTCAAAGAGGACGACACGCTCTTCTTTATCTCGGACACGCCCAAGGCGGTCAACCGTTTGGCGGGGCAGATCCGTTCCGAACTGGGCGCGCGCCTGGACCTGATCGACACGTCGAAGTATCTCTTCTGCTTTATCACCGACTTCCCGATGTACGGCCTGAACGAGGAAACCGGCGCGGTGGAGTTTACGCACAACCCCTTCTCCATGCCGCAGGGCGAGATGGAGGCCCTCTTGACCAAGGACCCGCTGGAGATTTTGGCGTGGCAGTACGACATCGTCTGCAACGGCGTGGAGCTGTCCTCAGGCGCGGTGCGCAACCACCGTCCGGACATCATGAAAAAGGCCTTTGAAATCGCTGGCTACGCGGCGGAGGTGGTCGAAAGCAAATTCCCCGCCCTGTACAACGCCTTCCACTTCGGCGCGCCGCCGCACGCGGGCATGGCGCCGGGCCTGGACCGCATTGTCATGCTATTAGCCGAGCAGGAGAATATCCGCGAGGTCGTGGCCTTCCCGATGAACGGCAACGCGCAGGACCTGTTGCTCGGCGCGCCGACGACGGTCAGCGAGCTGCAGCTGCGGGAAGTGCATATTAAGGTGCGCTGACCCACTCAACCGACGGGGCTGTCCGTCAGAGTGGAGAGTGGAGTGTTGAGAGTGGAGCGAAGGAAATAACGCTTGCAGCGTTATAATTGTAGGGGCGAACTGTGTTCGCCCGCTGAATATGGAGGATCATAATGGATATACAACCCTACGAAAAAATGGCGAAACTGCGCCTTGATGAAAAGGAACGCGCCTGGGCAGAGGGCATGATGGACAAGCTTTCCCAGTCTTTTACGGCGTTAGCGGAGGTGGACACGGACGGCATTGCGCCCCTGGTCAGCCCCTTGGATATGGAAAACGTATTCCGCGAAGACATTGCCGCGCAGCTTGTTTCGCGTGAGACGCTGCTGGCCGCCGCCCCCGCGTCATACGACGGATATTACGAAGTGCCGAGGACAATAGAATGAGATTTCAAATGCAAAACTGCCTGATGGTGAAGGATCAAATCTGCACTGCGGGCTCAAAGATACTCGAGGGATTCCAGGCTCCCTTCTCGGCCACCGTGTATGAGAAGTGTGTGGCAGCGGGCTTTGACTTTGCCGGTTTCGTTCCGATGGACGAGTTTGGGATCGACAGGCTGTGGGACGCGGATGACCCCATTGACGCGGCGATTATTGCTGTGCGGGAAGGCCAATGCGAGGCCGTGCTTTGCAACGACATCTTCGGCAAGCTGCGCCGTCAGGCGGCTCAAAACGGTTTGATTTACATTCATCCCACCTACGGCACCGTCTCCCGCTACGGCCTGATCCCGACCGTCTCGTCTATGGACCAGGTGGGGGTGTTGTGCCGCGATTTGAAGGTCGGCATAACCATGTTAGACGTCATCTCCGGCCATGACCCCAAGGACGGCACGAGCCTATCGAGTGTCAGGGGGACGAGTGTCAGGGGGACGGTTCCCCTGACACCGCAGTGTCAGAGCGAACCGTCCCCGCTGACACCCCCCCTCGCCCAAACCTTCCTGATCCTCGCCGCCGCCGAATTCGCGGGCAATACCAGCCGCTATGACGGCATTACCTTTGGTTACCGCGCGCAAAACGCAAGCAGTCTGGAGGAAATTTATATCCGTTCACGGTCCGAGGGCTTTGGCCGCGAGGCAAAACTACTGGCGCTGCTCGGCTGCAAGGTGCTGTCACAAGCGCATTACGACAGCCTCTACGACAAAGCCATGCGGATCCGGCGCTTGGTGCGGGACCATTACGCGGCTCAGCTGGACAAAGTCCCCGCATTGGAAGTGGCGGACGGCGCAATCGCCCCGCTGGGCGGCTTTGCGGCGCTGGCGATACAAGGCAAGCAGTTGCTCTTTTCCGGAAATGAGAGGATCATGTCTTATGAAGTATGAAGTCGTAATGGGACTCGAAGTCCATGTCGAGCTGGCGACAAACTCCAAGCTCTTCTGCTCCTGCGGCGCGGCCTTTGGCGCGGGCGCCAATGAGCACGTCTGCCCCGCTTGCTGCGGTATGCCGGGTATGCTGCCCGTGGCGAATGAAAAAGCGGTCGCGCTGGGCATCGCCGCCGCGCTGGTGACGAATAGCCGTATCACGCCGCTCATGTCCTTTGACAAGAAGAATTACTTTTACCCCGACCTGCCGACGGGCTATCAGATCACGCAATGGTTCGCGCCCATCTGCCGCGACGGCTGGGTGGATATTGAAACCGACAGTGTCAGGGGGACGGTTCCCCTGACACCGCAGTGTCAGAGCGAACCGTCCCCGCTGACACCCCCCCTCAAGCGCATTCGCCTCAAGCAGATCCATATCGAGGAAGACGCGGGCAAGCTGGTGCACCGGGGCGGGGTCTCGCTCGTAGACTATAATAGAGCGGGCGTGCCGCTGGTGGAGATCGTCAGTCAGCCCGACTTTCGCTC
>WRCT01000038.1 GCA_009783775.1 Clostridiales bacterium
CGGACGAGTTGCTGACCGCGCGGTAGAAGTCGTCGTGGCCGTGCCATTCCAGCAGCTCGGGCCGGAAGCTCGCGTAGTGCCGCATTCCGTAGATAATGCCGCCGACGCTGCGCGGCAGGGACGCGCCCGGGTAGGTGACGCCCAGGCCCAGCGTATCGCAGCAGCGGGCCTTGATGGGAATGCCGCTTTCCTTGGAGAGCTTGTACAGCGCGATCGCGAAGGGCACGACAAAACCGTAGAAGTCGGCGCGTGTGATATCCTCGAAATGGCAGCGCGGGTGAATGCCCATCTCCAGCGCGGCGCGCACGATATTCAAATAGCCTTCCAGCGCCTGCGCGCGGGTCTTCTTGAGCTTGTTGAAGATGTGATAATCGGAGCAGGAGACCAGAATGCCCGTCTCCTTCACGCCCAGCTGCTTGATGAGATTGAAGTCCTGCACCGAGGCGCGGATCCAGGTGGTGATTTCCGGAAAAGGCAGGTCCAGCGCGCGGCAGGCCTCTAACGCCTTGCGGTCGTTCTCCGAGTAGACGAAGAACTCGCTCTGGCGAATGATGCCCTTCGGGCCGCCCAGCTTGTGCATGAGCTTGTAAAGGTCCACAATCTGCTTGACGGTAAAGGGCTCGCGGGACTGCTGCCCGTCGCGGAAGGTGGTGTCCGTGATCCAGATGTTATCCGGCATATCCGTCGGGACATGGCGGTTGTTGAACGCTACTTTGGGCACGCTCTCATAGTCAAAGAGCTCGCGGAACAGGTTGGGGTTTTCCACATCCTGTACGTTGTAGTGATAGTAGTTTTCCTCCAGCAAATTCGTCTTCGTGTTAAATACCAGTTCTTTCATGTTATACCTCCATCGCATACATATATTTGGTTAGCATACCGTTATTTCGCGCCGTTGTCAACATAAAGCGCCGACGTTTGCGATAATTTTTCACGCATGAGCGCGGCGACATCGTCCGGTTCCAGGATTTGCGCGTCACCGTCCAATGAGAAAAGCCAGCCAAAAAAGGGCGGGCTGACCGCCACGCGAACCTGCGCGGTGAAGTGTCCTTCGTCCGTCTGTTCGATGGGAATGCCGGGGCCGAAACGGTCGATCACCGTGCCGAGCAGGTGCGCGGAAAAGCGAACGGTGAGCTGTTTTTCTTCGCCGCCGTACATGGAGAAGTTTCGGCTGGCGTGCCGCGCCATGTCCACCAAACCGAATTGCGCCTTGCCCTCCCGCTTTTCATCGCAGAGCGCAATGCTCTCCATTTTGTCGACCCGATAATGCTTGAGCTGACCCGCCCCGCTGTCGTAGGCGATCAGATAATAATTCTCGCTGTCGCAGGTGAGCGCGAAGGGGCTGGCCTGATACTTCGCGCCGTCGCGCCTGTAGTGCTTTTTGCCTGCCAGTGCGTGGGTGAGGTAGCGGAACGTGATTTGGCGGTCCTTCGTGATGGCGTTGTGCAGCGCGTCCACATTGAAGTAAATGCTCTCGTTCATGTTCTTGATACGGCCGGTGACATAAACCTGGCGGCCCAGGCTCTTGGCCTCATGCTTGCTGCAAAGTTTGCCGATCTTGTTTATCAGCGCACGGGACTTGCGCTCTGTGAGAAAACGCGACGCCTGCACCGTGTCGATCAGCAGCTTGACCTCTACCAGCTCGAGATCCCGCTGGCCGATGAAATAGCCGATGGTTTTGCCGCGCTGCGCGTTGATGTCCAGCCCATGCTCGCGCAGGGCCGCCATATCGGCATAGATGGTCTTGCGTTCCGCCTCGATCCCCGCAAGGTTCAAGCGCGCCAGAATCTGCTCCATGGACAGCGAATGCGCCTCGTCCGTCTCCTCCAGCAGCAGCCGCATAAGAAAGAGCAATCGTTTTCGAAGTATGCTCTCCATGCTATTTGATACGAATGCCTTCGCTGTAAACCGCGCAGATATTGCTGTGGTCGGCCAGGTAGATGCCGCGCTCGAACCGCTCGCGCACGGACAGCGGCCGCGTCTTGGCAAACGAGGCGTCGTCTATCACAACGGCGTGCAGGGGATCGCCCACGGCAAAGCCTTCACCCGCGCCGAACACCTGCGCGGCGGCGGTCGTGGCCAGGTAATAGGCCTCCGCGACGGTGAGAAAATTGTCCTGCCAGCCCGTCTGGATCCGGCGCATTTTGGAGGCGCGGATCGTCATGGTGATGACATTGAGCATGGGCAGCTGCGCGCCGCCCGCGATATCGGAACCCAGCACGACGCGCACGTTCTCGTTGAGCATTTGCTTGACGGGCGCGATACCGCTGGACAGGTTGACGTTGGAATCGGCGCAGTGCGCGACCAGCACGCCGTGTTCGCGCATGGCGGCGCGCTCGCGCTCATCGGAGAACACGCAGTGCGCCATGACCGTGTTGTTCCCAAACAGGCCGTATTTTTGATAGGTCTCCCAATACTGCTTGCAGTCGGGGTGCAGCTGACAGACCCAATCGATCTCCGCCAAGTTTTCGGACATATGCGATTGGACATAGAGCCCGCGCTCGGCCGCCAGTTGGCCCAGCCAGGCCATGAGCTCATCGGAGCAGGTCGGCGTGAATCGGGGCGTTAAAATGGGTTTGATGTGGTTAAACCGCGCGCAGCCGTCCAGCCAGCGCAGGGTCTCGCGCTTGCTTTGTTCCAGCGTCTCCGCCAGGTAATCCGGACAGTTGCGGTCCATATTTACCTTGCCGACAAAGCCGCAGATCCCGCTTTGCTCGAGGATCTCCATGAGCAGCAGGGTGGCGTCCGTATGCACGGAGGAGAACATACAAATGCGGGTCGTGCCGTTTTTGACCAGTTGCTGCGCCAGCTGCATATAGACCTCACGCGCGTAATCCAAGTCGGCAAACTGCGCCTCGGTGCGGAAGGTATAGGCGTTGAGCCAGTCCAACAGCGGCAGGTCCATGCCCATGCCCAGCATGGCAAACTGGGGCGCGTGCAGGTGCATATCGCAGAAGGATTGCAAGATCAGTTTGTCGCCAAAGTCGGTGACCTCGGCCCCCGCGTATTTCTCGGGCAGGTTTTGAAAAACGCCCAGAATACCCCCGTCGTTAAAGACGAGATAGCCCTTCTCCGTAATATCCAGCTCGCCCAGTTTCGGCGCGGCGATGATGTTCCCTTTCAAAGCGGAAATCATAATAGTTCGTCCTTTCTGTCTATATCCGTCAATTCCTCGGCCGCGCCCGCCTCACAAAGCAGGAGCAGGTCGGGATATTTTGCAATGACTTGGCTGCCGCCTTTGTCGCCCGTAAGGTTTGCAAGGTCGACAAAGGTATGGCGCGGGAAAATGACCGGATTGCCCCGCTGCCCGCCCGCCGCCAACGCGACAATGCGCTGCGGATTGGCAGCGAACATATCGCAAAGCCGCTCTACCGAGGCGCGTGTCAGTCGGGGTTGGTCGCCGACCGCGAACAAAATGCCGTCCGGTTCGCCGCTCGCGCAGGCTGCGGCAAGTCCCGCGCGCACGCTGCCCGACATACCCGGTTCCGTGGCAAAGACCGTTTCGAAACCGTAGGCTGTTGCCAGCGCGGCAAGCCGCTCATCGCCTTGCGGCAGAACGGAAAAGCGGCATACGGGCGGCATCGCGCGCAGCACGTGCGCCAGCATGGGCCGGCCCGCAACGGGATGCAGGAGTTTGTTCCCGCCGAAACGTTTGCCCGCGCCCGCGGCGGTCACCACGCAGCAGAGTTTCATTGAGCGCGAGATTGCGGATCAAGTCCGCAATGACGCAGGAACATCTCACCCGCGCCGCGGTGCACAAACTGTCCCAGGCCGGAGGCGATGACTTTGCCATCCTCCACGGCCAGTTTGCCGCCGAGGATTACATGGCGCGTCTTGCCGAGCGCGACAATTCCTTCATAAGGGGAGTTGTCGCAGTTGTGCAGGTTGGTGCGGTGGGAGATCTCGTGCGGGCAGTCGGGATCGAAGATCACGATATCCGCGTCCGCGCCCTCACGCAGCAGGCCCTTTCGCGGATACATACCGAAGTAGCGCGCGGCGGTTTCGGATAACGTCTCCGCCATTTGCACCAAGCTCATCTTGCCCGCGCGCACGCCATAGGTGTAGACGATCTCCGCGCGGTTTTGCACGCCCGCGCCGCCGTTCGGGATTTTGGAAAAGTCCGCGCCGATCGCCTTTTGCGCCATGGTAAAGGAGCAGTGATCCGTGCCGATCACGTCAATCTCGTCCCTTTGCAGCGCGCCCAGCAGCGCGTCAATGTCCGCCGGTTTACGCAGCGGCGGGGACATTACAAACTTGGCGGCGTCCGGTTCGCTGTAGCAGGCGTCGGTCAGGCACAGGTATTGCGGGCAAGTCTCCAAAAGGACTTGCTGCCCGCGCGCCCTTGCGCGCTCGGCCTGCGCCAGCCCCTCCGCCGTGGAAAGGTGCACGACCCAGACGGGCGCGTCCGCCAGTTGGGCGGTATACATCAGGCGCGACACGCCCTCGGCCTCGACCGCGCCGGGTCGGGAAATCGGGTGCGCGCTTGGGGCGGTCTCCCCCGCCGCCAGCAGCTCCGCCGTGCGGGCCTGTAACAGATCATAGTTTTCGCAATGCACGCCGACCAGGCAGCCGTGCTCGGCCGCCTGTTTCAACGCCCTATAAATCTTGCCGTCGTCCACGCGCATGGCGTCGTAGACCATGTACATTTTCAGCGAGGTGACGCCCTGCCGCACCAGTTCGGGCAGCTCGGCGGCGCGGGCCGCGTTCCACTCGGAGAGGGCCATATGAAAACCGTAATTGCAACTGGAGCCCTGCGCCTTTTTGTGCCAAAGGTCCAAGGCGTCCCGACAGCTCATGCCGCGATCTTGCGTGGCGAAATCCAGCACGGTGGTGGTACCGCCGACAAGGGCGGCCCTGGTGCCGGTTGAAAAGTTGTCGGCGGTCACGGTCACGCCGAGGTCCAGGTCAAAGTGGGTGTGCGTGTCGATGAAACCGGCAAAGACCAGGCAGCCCGAGGCGTCGATTACGCGGTCGGCACGCGCGTTGATGTTTGGCGCGATTTTTTGAATCAGGCCGTTTTCCGTCAAAATATCCGCCGTCTCCACGCCGGTGGAACGAACGATTTGGCCGCCTGTAATCAAAATACGCATAGATTTGACCCTCTTTCTCTGTTTGTCATAATAACATATTTTTCTTTCTCTTACAAGTCATCATAAAATTAAGAAAAAACTCTTTATTCCCGCGCGCGGATATGGTATACTTTCGGGAAAAGGTGGTGAAACGCTTGGATAAAACCCGCTTGAGAGACGCGATTTTGAACGCAAAAGAGCGAAACGCGGCGCTTGTTATCAAAAACGCCAACATCGTGAACGTGTTTACCGAGGAAATTGTGTTCGGTGACGTGGCCATTCGCAACGGCATGATTTTGGGCGTGGGCTCATATTCGGGCAAGGAGGAGATCGACGCCGAGGGCGCGTTCCTCTGCCCCGGTTTGATCGACGGGCACGTGCATATCGAGTCCTCGATGGCGCACCCTTCCCGTTTCGCGGACTGCATTTTGCAGCAGGGCACGACCTCTATCATCGCCGACCCGCACGAAATCGCCAACGTCTGCGGCGCGGACGGGATCCAGTATATGCTGGACCAGAGCGAGTGGCTGCCCTTAAACGTGTACATGATGATCCCCTCCTGTGTGCCCTGCACCAGTTTTGAGACAAGCGGCGCAAAGCTCGTGGCCAAGGACATGGAGCAGTTTTTATCCCATCCGCGCGTGCTGGGTTTGGGCGAGGTGATGGACAGTTTCGCCGTGACCAGCGGCGACGGCGAGATGTTGGATAAGCTTCAGCTTTTCGCCGACCGTCCCATCGACGGGCACATTCCCCTGCTCTCCGGCGATTTATTAAACGCCTACTGTATGGCCGGACCGCAGACCGATCACGAGTGCTGCAACTTCGACGAGGTGAAGGAAAAGCTGGGCGACGGCATTCACATTCATCTGCGGCTCGGTTCCGCCTGCCGCGGTGTCGAGGAGATCATGCGGCAGATCGCGGACAGCAAGCTGCCGACGCGGCGTATGTTGTTCTGCACGGACGACAAGCATTTGGAGAATATCCGCGAGGAAGGGCATATCAACTATATCCTGCGCCGCGCGGTGGCAAACGGCATTCCCGCCATGCAGGCGGTGCAGATGGCCACGATCAACGCGGCGGAGACCTATCGTCTGCCGCGCGTGGGCGCGATCGCGCCCGGTTATCGGGCCGATTTGGTGCTGTTTGACAATCTCACCGACTTCAACGCGAAACTGGTGGTTGCGGGCGGCAAGGTGTTTGCCCGCGAGAAGGACAAGCTGATCAAACCCGATCCGGTCATCTACAACAGCGTGCACCTGGCGCCGCGCAAACCCGACTGTTTGTGCTTGCGCGTTACGGGCGATATGCCCATCATCAACGCGGTGCAGGACGAGTTGCTGACGACGCTGAGCATTGAGCCTGTGCAGAGCCGTGACGGCCTGTTTGTGCCGGACGGCGGCCTGCTCAAGCTCGCGGTGCTGGAGCGGCACCATGACAGCGGGCATATCGGCCTGGGTATTATGCGCGGGTTTACCTTAAAGGACGGCGCGGTCGCCACCACGGTCGGGCATGACTCGCACAATTTGGTGGTCGCGGGCGACAACGACGCGGATATGCTGCGGGCGATTGATTTGCTCGAAGAATGCGGCGGCGGTTTTGTGATAGTCAGCCGTGGAGAAACCTTGGCCAGACTGCCCTTGCCCGTCGCGGGGCTGATGAGCGACGCGCCCTTGGACGACATTATCGCGGCGCAGCAGAACCTGCTGACGTCCCTGCGTTCCATCGGCGACTGGCAGGGTTCGGATCCCTTTATCTGGCTTTCGTTTGTGGCGCTGCCCGTGCTGCCCGACGTGCGGCTCACGGATATGGGCGTGTTTGATGTAAGAAAAATGGAGTTCATGAAATAACGGACGGCGGGAGCAAGCCCCCGCCCTACTGTTCACGAATAAAGGAGGAATTATGGTTGTAGGAAAAAGTGTAGCCCGTATTGACGCGTTTGACAAGGTCACGGGACGCGCCATGTACACGGACGATTTGGCGGACAGCCGCGCCTATGTCGCCAAGGTGGTGCGTTCCACCATCGCAAACGGTTGGGTCAAGAGCATTGACACAAGCGCGGCGGAAAAGATCCCCGGCGTGGTCAAGATTCTGACCTGTTTTGACGCGCCGGAGACACGTTTCCCCACAGCGGGGCACCCGTGGTCCACGGACCCGCACCATCAGGACGTGGCGGACAGGCAGCTGCTCACCGCGCGCGTGCGGTATTACGGGGACGATGTCGCCGCGGTCATCGCGGAGAATGAGGTCGCGGCCGCACAGGCGGCCAAGGCGGTCAAGGTCGAGTATGAGGTCTATCCCTTTGTGCTGGACGCGCAGGAGGCGATGGCGGACGGCGCGCCGCAGCTGCATGAGGAATTCCCGAACAACATTCTGGCGCATACCAAGATGGGGTTCGGCGACGTTGACGCGGCGATCGCGGAGCCCGGGCTGATCAAGTTCGAGGGCTGGTATGAGACGCCCGTGGTGCAGCATTGCCACATTGAGAATCATATCTGCTACGCCGAGATGCAGGGCGGAAAGATCGTCGTCGTCTCGTCCACGCAGATCCCGCACATCGTGCGCCGGATCGTCGGGCAGGCATTGGACTGGCCCTGGGGTAAGGTGCGGATCATCAAACCCTATATCGGCGGCGGGTTCGGCAACAAGCAGGACGCGCTCTATGAGCCGCTGGTCGCCTGGCTGTCCCTGCAGGTCGGCGGACGGCTGGTGAAACTGGACATGAGCCGCGAGGAGACCTTTGCCAACAATCGCACGCGGCACGCGATCCGCTCGCACATCACCTCTTATGTGCGGCCGGACGGCACCTTTGTGGCGCGGATTTTGGAGGCGTTCTCCAACCAGGGCGCCTACGCCTCACACGGGCACGGGATCGCGGCCAAGGGCATGAGCTCGTTCGCGCAGCTTTACCAATGCGAGGCCTGCCGTGGCGACGCCTACACGGTCTTTACCAATATCTCCGTCGCGGGCGCGATGCGCGGATACGGTATCCCGCAGGCGATGTTCGCGGGCGAGAGCCATATCGAGGATATCGCGCGCGGCTTGAACATGGATTCCATGGAGCTGCGGCGCAAGAATATGATCCCCGTGGGTTATGTAAACGACTTTGACAAGAACGAGATGTACTTTGACAGTCTGAACCAATCCATTGACAAGGGCATGGCGGCCATCGACTACAAGCGCAAGCTGGCCGAGTATCAGAACCAAACCGGCCCCGTTCGCAGGGGCGTCGGCATGGCGATCTTCTGGTACAACACCGCCGTCTGGCCTCTCAGTCTGGAATCGAGCGCGTGCCGCATGGTCCTCAACCAGGACGGCTCCGTGCAGCTGCAGCTCGCGGAGACCGAGATCGGGCAGGGCGCGGACACGGCCTTTGCGCAGATGACGGCCGATGTGCTTGGCGTTCCGTTCGAGAACATCTATGTCGTCTCCACGCAGGACACGGACGTGACGCCCTTCGGCACCGCCGCCTATGCCTCACGTCAGACCTACGCGGGCGGGTTCGCCGTCAAGCAGACCGGCCTGCTGCTGCGTGAGAAGATCTTAAAACACGCGCGGGAACTGACGCGCATGGCGGAGTTTAACCTGGACATCATCGACGGGAACATCGTGCGCACCACGGACGGGCGCGTGATGATGAGCCTGGGCGACCTGGCCACCGAGGTGCTGTACAGCCTGTCGCACTCCGAGCACATCGTGGCGGAGAGTACCTATCAGATCAAGTCCAACGCCTACTCCTTCGGCTGCTGTTTTGCCGAGGTGGAGGTCGACATTCCGCTCTGCAAGGTAACGTTGCTGGACGTGGTGAACGTGCACGACTGCGGCAGCCTGATCAACCCGCAGCTGGCCGAGGCGCAGGTGCACGGCGGCATGAGCATGGGCATTGGGTTCGGGCTGTCCGAGCAGCTGCTGTTTGACCCCAAGACGGGCAAGCCCTTGAATAACAATCTGCTGGACTACAAGATGGCCACGACGATGGATCATCCGGACCTGAAGGCGCTGTTTATCGAGAACGCCGAGCCGACCAGCGCGTTCGGCACCAAGTCGCTGGGCGAGCCGCCGGCCTGCCCTGTCGCGCCCGCCATTCGCAACGCGGTCCTGCAGGCGACCGGCGTGTCCGTCAACAAGGCGCCGCTCAACCCCCATATCCTCTTTGAACGGTTCAA
This sequence comes from Clostridiales bacterium, assembly GCA_009783775.1. Classification (GTDB taxonomy): domain Bacteria; phylum Bacillota; class Clostridia; order Christensenellales; family CAG-138; genus WRCT01. The sequence goes on from WRCT01000038.1 coordinate 9,230, forward strand.
AGAGGAAGGCCTGATTTAGGGAGGTAGTTATGTACGATATCAAAGCATTATATGAAGCGACTTCGGTCGCGGACGCCGTATCCCTGTTGGTTGCGCACCCCGAGGCCAAAATCATCGCGGGCGGCAGCGACGTCTTGATCCAGATCCGCGAGGGTCGACTGGCGGGTTGCGAGCTGGTCAGCATTTACAAGCTCGACGAGCTGCGCGGCGTATCCCTGGACGCCGACGGCACGCTGCGCATTGGGCCGCTCACCAGTTTTTCGCACATCACGAAGGACCCGCTAATCCGGCAGATCATCAATGTGCTGGGTGAGGCGGTGGATATGGTCGGCGGGCCGCAGGTGCGCAACATCGGCACGATCGGCGGCAATACCTGCAACGGCGTGACGAGCGCGGATTCCGCGTCCACGCTGCACGCCTGGGACGCGGTGATGGAGGTCACCGGCCCGAACGGCGTACGGCAGCTGCCGATCAAGGAATTCTATATCTGGGCGGGCGAAGTCGCCCTGCAACCGGGCGAGCTGCTCACCGCGATTCTGATTGCGAAAGAAAGCTATGAAGGCTATGTGGGGCATTACATCAAGTACGCCATGCGCAACGCGATGGACATCGCCACGACCGGCTGCTCGGTGAACGTGAAACTCTCCGCCGACAAAAAGACAATCGAGGACGCGCGAATCGCCTACGGCGTGGCGGGGCCCGTGCCCATGCGCGCGCCATCCGCAGAGGCCGCGGTCAAGGGTTTGCCCGTGTCACAGGCGACCGTGGAGGCCTTTGGCGAGGCTGTCTTAAAGGACGTGAACCCGCGCACCAGCTGGCGCGCCAGCAAAGAGCTGCGCCTGCAATTGGCGCAGGAGCTGGCCAAACGCGCGCTGGCGCGATCCATTCAACTGGCAGGAGGTGACATCTAATGCAGACGCAACTTGTAACTTGTACGATCAATGGAAAACTGACCCAAACCGTGGTCGACACGCGGGCCTCGCTCACCGATATGCTGCGCAACGACTACCGCCTGACCTCGGTCAAAAAGGGCTGTGAGGTCGGCGAATGCGGCGCTTGCAATGTCTTGATCGACGGCGAGTGTTTTAACTCCTGCATTTATCTGGCCGTTTGGGCGGAGGGCAAGACCATCCGCACGCTCGAGGATCTTCTGGGCCCGAACGGGGAGCTTTCCGACATTCAGCAGGCCTTTATCGACGAGGCGGCCGTGCAATGCGGTTTCTGCACGCCGGGCGTGATCATGACCGCCGTGGAGATTTTGGGAATGGGGCGACGTTTTACGCGCGACGAATTGCGCAAGCTGCTCTCCGGCCATCTCTGCCGCTGCACGGGTTATGAGAATATCGTCAATGCGGTTGAGAAGACGATGAATAAAAGGTTGGACGGTTAAGATTTAAGATAATCCACAAGCAAACGCCCGCGGGAACGCGGGCGTTTGCTTGTGGATTCATTATTGGCCTTGCGCGGGGCTGTGTTGCTGCTGCGCACGCTCCTGCGACGCGCCGCTTGATCGGGATGGGGTCGGGTCCGGCCCTCGGTTGCTCTTGTTCTTTTTGCTCACGGTGAATACCTCCTTGTGGTTTTGATATCCTTAATGTTTACCATTTTTCACTTGTTCATGCGTTCCAATTCCAATAATTCTTTTTTTATATCAAGTCCTGCGGCATAACCCGTCAGGCTGCCATTCGCGCCCACAACGCGATGGCAGGGAATGATCAGGGAAATGGGATTGTGGCCGACCGCGCCGCCCACCGCCTGCGCGGACATCGTGATTTGGCCGCGTTCGCGCGCCATTTCTTTGGCGATATCGCCGTAGGTGGTTACCTCGCCATAAGGGATTTGGAGCAAAATTCGCCAGACATCTTGCGCAAAGGCGCTGCCCTTGGGCGACAGGGGCGGTGTGGCGCGCGGAATCTGCCCATTGAAATAGTCGGACAGCCATTGCCTCGCGCACGCAAAAACGGGCGGGGCTTTTGAAGAATGGCTCGCGTCCCGCAGGTTGGGATAATACTTCTGTCCCTCGATCCACAGTCCGGTGATGGCTGTACCGTCGCTGGCGAGGGTCAAAAGTCCGATTGGAGAATCAACTTTGGTTATAATCATAGGCTTATTATAGCACAATCGGGAAATCGACGCATAAGATTAAGAGAGAATAAGGCAAAAGGGAGAGAATGTTATGATTTCGGAACAAGCGTATGCCATCGGGTCATTGGAACTGCACCTGTTTTGGGGGCGGATCATGAAGGAGCACGCCATCTTTCTGGAGGCCGGCTTTACGCCGCAGGGCGCGGACTTTGCCAGGGTTGCGGCTTTGTATCAGGCGCAGTTTGAGAATGTCCTGCACCACACCGTTCAGTTGGGCGAGGGTGTGGTCTCCCCCGCCGTGACAGCCTCGGGCGAGCTTGTGACGGATTTTACCCTGGGCTGTGAGGAAAAGACGCAGCGATTTACGGGGATCATCATCAACACAGATTTGACAAAGGCGGAGGCCGCATTGCAGCCGAATGCGAATCCGCGGATTTCTCCGGCGCTCATGCAGCAGGTGCGGCAGCTGAACGCAAGCGTGTTGCCGTGGATCGACGGGTTGATCGCCTATAAGACAAAGCTCTTGGATGAGGTGCTGTCCTGCGAGATATTTACCGCAAACTATCCCGCGACGCTGACGCATATGATCCACGAGGCGGAAAAGTATCGGAGCGATCTGATGACATTCGAGCGCGGAGAAGAAACAAAGGACGAGACGCTGTTTTGGGATAACGATATGATGGAGCATATGGCGGTGATTGCCGGCTTGCTGGATCCTTCCGAAAAGGCGTTGATACAGACGGCGAACGGCTTTGCGGCGGCCTATCAGGCCCTGCTGCAAAAGACGCAGGAGGAGGCGCGGGCGGACGAGACGCTTGCGCTTACGGAAAAGTGCCGCGATTTTAAGGCGGAGGCGACGGAGGGCATCGCGGCCTGCAAGATACGAAGTATTATTCTGCCGCTGCTGGCGGATCACGTCCTGCGCGAGGCGAATCATTTCATCAGGCTGTTATCGTAAAATACAGGGGCGGTTTTCACCGCCCCTGCTGCTATGGGTGGGGTCTGCTTTTAGGGCATGAGCTTTAAGAATACATAGAGGTGGGATTCGCTGGTGTCCGTTTTCTCATACTTGTCGCCGCAGGTATAAAGGGTCATGAACTGGTCGCCGGGCGAGACCGATACGCCGAAGTTTGCCTCTGACCTGCTCAGATGGTAATTGATCCATTGCTGCGTGGTATAGCCCATGGTAATGCCGCAATTCGGGTCCCTCGCCAGGTTAAAGGTGAGTTCGGTTTCGGTGGGGCCGCGCTCATAGACGGACCA
>WRCT01000039.1 GCA_009783775.1 Clostridiales bacterium
GAGGAATATGCAAAGCGCAATCATTTCACCGACTTACGCCACTTCATTGACGACGGATGGTCGGGCACGAACTTTGAGCGACCGTCTTCATTGAAATGATAGACTTGGTGAATGAGGGCAAGGTGGGAACGATTATCGTCAAGGATATGTCGAGGCTCGGCAGGGATTATCTGCGGGTCGGAATGTATACGGACATCATCTTCCCTGAAAAGGACATCCGCTTTATTGCCATCAATGACGGTGTAGATTCTATGAATATCTCAGGAAACGATTTCACCCCGATACGGAATCTGTTCAACGAATTCCACGCCCGCGATACGGCGAAGAAAGTCAAGGACTCTATGGCGCTGAAAGGCAAGTCCGGCAACTACCTCTGCACCCATCCACCTTATGGGTATCAAAAGGACCCCGATAACCCGAAGGAATGGCTGGTGGACGAGGACGCTGCCAAAGTCGTGCGACGTGTCTACCAACTGTGCATAGCTGGCAAGGGTGTTTCGCAAATCGCCAGAAGTCTGCGACAGGACAGAATCTTAACCCCATCGTGGCACTGTCATGAGAAAGGTGTTCGGATTGGTCGCCAACTGTGCCAAGACCGCTACGGCTGGTCGAGCGCAGCCGTTGTAGGCATTTTGGAGAAACCGGAGTATGTGGGAGATATGGTGAATTTCAAAACCTACCGCAAAAACTATAAAACCCACAGGAAACTGGACAATCCCAAAGAAAAGTGGCTGGTTTTCGAGGATGCCCATGAACCTATTGTCGAACGTGCAGTCTGGGAGAAGGTGCAGGAGCTGAGGAAGAACAAACGGCGGTACACCAAAGTTGGCAAGACTTCCATGTTCTCCGGCATCTTGCGATGTGCCGACTGTGGGGCAAAGCTGTATTTTATTGCCAGCCGCGTTGTCACCTCCAACCAAGACCATTTTGTTTGCTCCAACTATAAGAGCAACACGGGAACCTGCTCGGGGCATTTCATCCGAGAAGAAGTGCTGAAACACATGGTCTTCAAGCACCTCCACCGTGTATTGAAGTATGTTCAGCAATTTGAAGCGGCGTTTGTCCGCTCCAAATACGAACAGTCCTTTGAGGACAGGCAAGTAGAGCTTGTGGAGTTGAAGCGGAATATCGTTAAAGCGAACAACCGCATCGAAGAACTCAACCGCTTGTTCAAGCGGATGTACGAGGATCATGTAGCGGGCAATCTCTCAGCCGAGCGTTTTCAAATGCTAACCACGGATTGCGATGCTGAGCAACGGCAGCTCAAGCTGGATCTCACGCGAATGGCGGCCGATGTCGCAAGGGGTGAGGAAGTCACGGCGGATTTTCAGAAATTCCTTACCGCTGTCCGAAAGCACACCGATGTGAAGGAACTGACCCCGACAGTCCTCAACGAGCTTATCTCCAAAATCGTGATCCATGCGCCCGACTATTCTACAGGCAAGCGGACACAGGAGATTGACATCTACTACAATTCCGTTGGAATAATCAACATCCCGACGGAAGCGGAGATGGAAGCCCTCGAAGCCGAGTACAAGGCGCAAAAACAGGCAGACCAATCACGAAGGCAAAAACCCTCTATTTGTGCGTAATACGCACACCGGCGCAGATTTCTCTGCGCCGATATACATACTTCCTTATGTCAGCCCCCGCTACGACAGTTTTCTTTTATCATAATAGCTTATCTAATGTGCGCCAGCACACCTTACTTATTCTTTGTTCCCTATTCCTTATTACTTATCAGATGTGCGTCAGCACACCGCAATTATTACTTATTACCTATTCCTTATTCCTTACGAAATCATATCCCCCTGGTGCGCGATCAGGGTCGCGTCATACACGCCCTCCACACGCAGGAACTTATCGACAAAACCCGTCTCGTTCTGGCCGACGCGCAGCTCGATCGCCATTTCGATCCCGTCGCGCTGCACGGTCTTGCTCTTGAGGCGCGCCTTAGGCAGCTGCGCGACCATCTGCTTGACCTGGCGCGAGGCCGACTCGTCAAAGTGCAAAATCAGCAGATAGGGCTGGGAGGCCGAGCCCTTCATCGCGGCCACGAGGATCATCGCGATACCGATCAAAAACGCGCCGATGATCGCCTCGACAAAATACTGCGCGCCCAGCGCGATGCCCTCCGCGATCGCCCAGAACATGAACACCGTGTCGATCGGGTCCTTGATTGCCGTTCTAAAACGAATGATCGACAGCGCGCCCACCATACCCAGCGAGAGCTTGACGTTGCTGGACATGAACATGATGACCATGGAGCTGACCATCGTGAGCATGACCAGCGAAAGGTTGTAGGTGCGCGAGTAAACCACGCCCGAAAAGCTGACCCGATAGACGAAAAAGACGAACAGGCCCAAGGCCAGGCCGAGCACAATGGTCAGGATCGTCAGCCAGGGCTGATAGGTTTGCAGGGCGAAGAATTGTCCGATTGTATCCATTTTTTTATTTCCCTCCTAGTTTTAGTGGTCAGTGGTCAGTGGTCAGTGGACAGATCGTGATCAGAAACCCGCGTGAGCGAACTAGCCCCTAGCCCCTCTAAAATTCAAACTGCCGGCAATACACATACTTGCTCGCCGCCGCGCGCTGCGCCGCGTTGACCTGCAAGAGCGAGCGCACATAGCTGGGCAGAAACCGGTTGTACTTGACCTCCAGAATGCAGCATTGCGCGAACTCCTGCGCGGGCATGGTCGGCGTGTGTTTGTCATAAAGCCCCGTGCAGCGGTAACCCGTGCGAATGTCGCGGTCCAATGTCACGCGCACATCCTCCAGGCAGAACAGAAAGGGCTCGCGCATGTAGTCCACCAGCACCTTGGGCCGCAGGGCCCGCAGCCGGAACGCGGCGTACATCTCCTTGGCGAAAGCCTCGGGCCGCCGAAACAAAAACCCGAAATCCCCCGCGACCAGCGCCTCCGCCTCGGCGCGCTTTAGGGGTAAACTTTCCTTCTTGATATAGGGCCCGTTCTTGTGCTTGCGCTCGAGCTTCGTGCCCTTTTCGCCCAGGTTATAGATCCGGATCCGGACCTTGTCGCGGATATTCTCGCCCGCGACCTTCTCGCCCACCGCGCTGTCGTAGAGATCGTCAAAGTACAGGCTGCGGATATGATAGCTGCCGCCGGTTTTCACCGCGTGCGGGTCCAATGGCAGGGTCAGCCGCAGCCGCGTGGCCAGCAGCGCGGCCTCCGCCTCGGTGATGATATACTTCTGCTCGTGCCGGTAAGCCACTACAAGTTACTCTTTCTTCCGAATATCTCTATCATCTTCGCGTCGGTTAAGCGATAGTTCGTGTTGTTGTTGATATAGTCCTGGCAATACTTGAGGAACCGGTCGGGGTAATTCTCCGCGTACTTGCGGATATTTGCCACGTGGACAGGCTCCCAGTTCTCCGCCGTTAGGCCCCAGTGCGTATTGTCCCAGAAGATCTCCTGCCGGATATTGCCGGCCAGCTCGTCGACCTTGGCCAATATCGCGTCAGTTGAGTATACCTCATTTACCATGAGCGCGCAATACCTCAAAAAAATCTCCACAAACTCATTGCGCGAAAGCAGCGACCGCGACAGGGTGGTCGAGAAAAAACTGCCCGCGCCATGCCCGCCCGGGCTGAAATACTTGGTGAAGAAATCACGGCGGTAGCCGGAGGTGACCGTGTCGGAATCCTCGGGCCGGTCCTGGTTCATCGCCCAGTCGAAGTCATAGATCAGCCAGCGCCACTTGCCGTCCAGTTCACTGGACCGCCAGAACTTGATATTACCCGTGTCCGTATTACCCACGGCGATCTCCAGCGCGCAGTAGAGCGCGAAGTTCTCCACGTCGATCCGCTCGCAGACATAGCGGTAGGCCGCGTCGTCCAGCTTATAGTTGCGCGCCTTGCAGTAGGCGATCAGGTCCTCATAGTCCTTTTGCCCCTGTTTGCTGCCCGAGACCAGGGCGCCGTTGCCGCGCAGCAAATCGATCGTCTGCTTGTCCTTGATACTGTAATGCTGGGCGATAAAGCCCGAGTTGATCTTTTCGCGCAGGTTATACACGCCCCAATACTGCCCGTTGAGGTAGAGCGTGCACTGCACATAGGCCTGCGTGGCCAGGTTCAGTTTCGCGTCGGCGGCCAGGCCATGCACCAGAATATCACGGATCTTGGTCAGGTTATTGTCCATCGCCGAGGCGCGCAGCACGAGCGACTGATAGCTGTCGAAGGGCCGGTCGTCAAAAAAGGCGTAGTCCAGCCGCGACGGGCCGTAACCCTTGCGCGGGATCAAGGCAATCCCCTTCTGCCGCCGCCAGCGCGAGAACCCGCCGAAGATACGGATCATCAGCTCGTCCTCATAGGAGACGCTCTCCCCGCCCTTTGACAGATAGGTAAAGTGCGCGGGCCGCTCCCAGCTCCTGCCGCGGTGGCTGAAGTTCGCGCCGCTCGGCCGCCCGTGTTTGTCCGTGTCCAAAGACCAGTCGGTCGCGGCCACGCCGGCGGCCTGGATCGTGTCGCCGATCACATAGATCCCGAACTTGGGGTCAAAGAGATTGGCGGGGTCCGTCACCAGAAAAACCATGTTCAGCGAAGTGTTGTGCGACTGCGCGGTCTCCTCACCCAGAACCAGAATATAGGTATTGCTGGCGATATCGCTCGGCCAGAGCCCGCCGTCCGACGCGAACGCGCGCGCGCGCAGGACCTTGTTCCCGCCGACGGAAATGGCCGTGCCCACCTGATAGCGGGGGCTTTGCTCCGTGGGGTCCGTGCAGTCCTCGGTATAGGTCACAAAACAGCCCTCGGGCACGGTGATCGTCACCGATTGCCCTTCATGATATAGGCCGCTGTCCACGGAAAAAACCGGCGTGGGGCAGACGCCCCGCCTGCCGCTTTGGTTGGCGGCGTTGGGCGTGGGGTTTTCGGTCAAAGCCCAGCCGCCGTCGCCCTGGCGCGCATAGGCCACGCCCGCCCGACTCTTGGGGACGGAGACGCGGTCGATCAAATTCTGTTCGTTGTCGAAGAGGGAAAGCGGCTCCCCGCCTGCCTTGATGTCAAAGCTCAATTCCAAGTAGCGGCCGCTGTCCGGCTTGCCGCCGCCCTTGAGCAGTACCACGAGATATCCTTTAGCGGCGATACTCGTTCCCTCGGGAAAAACCCATTTTCCCGCGCCGTAAGCGACATCTGAGAGCGAATACCCGCCAATGTCCCGCTCGGTATCGCCCTTGTTGAAAAGCTCGACCCATTCTCCCAGCTCCCTATCCTGCGGGCGGCCGTTGCTGCCCAAATACCAGGAGTAGCCGCTGACCAGCACCTCCGAGAGCATGATGTCGTGCACGCCCAGGTTCGGGTGGATCTGTTTGTCATAGGCCTCCCAGCCCGCGTGATTGTTGGCAAAACCCGGCGAGGGCTGGCCGGTCTCCTCAAAGGCCGCGGCGGGGTCAAAGTCCCTGCCCTCCATGGAGCGGATCATGCTGCAATCGGCCTTCTGCGGGCCGAAGGTCACCTTGTCCAGGATCGTGCCGCCCCGGTCGGTGAGCACCAGTGTGCCGCCTTGTTTGGAGATACCAAAGCTGAAACAGTAGAACCCCTCCACGCTGCGCGCCGTGCGGTAGACCAGCAGAAAGCCGTAGGGCTCGATGAGGGCGCCCTCGGGGAAGGTGAATTTATAGGGCTTGTCCGGATCGTTGGACAGGCCGCAGCCCGAAAGGTCCACGGGCCGGTCCGTGGTATTGTAAAGCTCGATCCAGTCGTTCACGCTGCCGTCCGGCGCTTTCAATGTCATTTTGTTTGAGGCCATGAACTCCGAGATATACACGCCGTTGTGCGGCAGGATCACCTGCGCCGCGCCGCCGCTCTCGCGGCTGGCCGCAAAGGCCGCAATGCCCTCCGGCGTATTGGCAAAACCCGGCGAGGGCGGCATTTCCTTCCACTCGTGACCGGCGGGCGCGAGGCAAAGCGCGTTGGGAGAGAAGATCTCAGGAATCTCCTTGACAAAGAGCAGATAACCCGCCGCGTCGGCAAAGCGCAGCACGTCGCCCTTGCTCAGCTTAAAGTTGGCGATCAAGGCATTGTCCACCGCGTCGCCCGTGCACCAGACGATCAGGTAACCGTAGGGCCCGATCTCCGTGCCCGTGGGGAAATACCAGCTCTTGTCCTCGCGGTCGGAGAGCAAAAAGCCGTCCAGCCGCACGGGCTCGTCGGACGCGTTATAAAACTCCACATAATCCGAAGCCCGCCCGAAGGGATCGAGCAATACGCCCTTGTTGCCGGTCATGATCTCGTTGACGATCACGGGGCAGCGCGCGCCCTGCGGGCCTAAGCCGTCCTGCGACGCGCAGCGCAAAGACAAAACAAGCGTCACAACAAACAGGACGGCCAGGACAATAAGCAAAAAAACTTTGATCGGTTTCATTTGGTCTCTTTCTTTCGGATATTCCGACAAACTATCTTACCACGGACAAAGCGTTCTGCCAATGCTGACAAGTATTTATTCACAGTATAGATACAAAATGGTTGCCCCTACGGTTGCGCCGGACAGACGGGCGATTGATAATCGCCCCTACGCGAATTTGACGGTTGCGGCGCATTGTGCTAAAATAATATCAAATCGTTTGGGAATAGGGATAGAATGGATTTTTGTTTGATTTGCAATCCCATCGCGGGGCGGGGGGCCGCGCTTGCTGCGCTGGAACTGACAAAAGAGCGGCTGGAGAAAGAGGGCCGTTCCTTCGTCGTGAAGATGAGCGACTACCCGGGCCATGCCGTGGAACTGGCACGGGAGGCGAGCGGCGAGGGGCACGGCTGTATTGTGGCGTTAGGCGGCGACGGCACGGTGCGCGAGGTGGCTTTGCCGCTGGCTCACTCGGACGCGGTACTGGCGCTGGTGCCTTGCGGTACGGGCAACGACTTTGCGCGCGCGCTTGCCATACCGTCCAAACCGGAGGCCGCGCTGGAGATTCTGACCGGCGGACGGGACCAACGGATCGACACGGGCCTGGCAAACGAAACCGCCTTTATCAACGTGTCAGGGTTCGGGTTTGACGTGGACGTATTGGACGCCGCCGAGATGTACAAGAAAAAAGGCTTGGGCGGCAAGCTGGCCTATTGGCGCGGCATTCTGCACTCTCTTGGGCATTTGAAGCTGCGCAGGACCGAGATCAACGCGGACGGACAGGCCCTTACGCGCAACGTGATGATCATGGCAGCGGGCAACGGCACGCACTTCGGCGGCGGTATGCGCATTACGCCGCAGGCCGAGCCGGCGGACGGCTTGCTGGACGTCTGCATCGTGCACGACATCAGCAAGCTGAGGGTGCTGTCCATGCTGCCGCGCCTGCAAAAGGGCACGCACATTACCTCAAAGTATGTGACCTATCTCAAGGCGCGGGAGATAACCGCCGTTTGTGAGCCCTGCTCCCGCGCGCAGGTGGACGGCGAGGTCATCGAGCAAACGCCCGTCGTTTTTCGCGTGGCGCCGCAGTCGCTGACCGTGCGCGTAGCAAAGTAGGGTCGATTATCAATCGCCCGCCAAGAGGATTATGGCAATTCGATTCAAACCCAAATTAGGCAGACTCCTGGCCGTGGGCGCCGTCGCGATAGTGGCGGTCGGTTTGGTAATCGCGCTCTTTGCGCTGCTATTCGGCACGCGCGAGGCGAGCCTTTCCCTGCGACAAAGCCCCTTGGAACCGGGGCAGGATTTTAGGATCAACGGCGAGACGATCACCTACGCCACGAGCGACACGTTCCATGAGTTTCGTATCGGCAAGAGCGGTTTGACCACCACGCCGCTGGGCACGGCGATCTCGGGATATGACGTAAACGGGGACAATATGGCGGTGTTCTCGGGCAGCGTGCTGCAGATCCGCGGGCTGGACGAGGTCACGCTCACCGGCACAATCCACGCCGTGCGCTGCGGCAGCAACCATGTCGCGGTGCTGCGGCGCAACATAACGAGCGGCGCGGACAGCATTATCGTGTTTGACAGCGCGGGCGTGGCCTCCGCCGACGCGCTGGACTACAGCGACGGCAAAGTGGTGAACTTCGGGTTCTATACCGAAAACGGCAGCGACTTGCTGTGGGCCATCGCCGTCGCCGCGCAGCAGGAGCAGCCGGTGTTCAACGTCAAGATGTACGATTACGGCAACGGCGGCATGATGAGCTATTTGCAGCCGTTCTATGACCAGGCGATCGAAAGTGTGTTTTTCACCCAGGACAGTATCTTTGTGGCGGGCACGCAGGACCTGGTACGCTATACGCAGGCGGGCGGGCGGGAGCGGTACCGCGTGCGTATCTTCGGGCAGCGCGTGCTGGATATGGCGGAAAGTTCCGGCGGCGTCTCCTTTCTGCTGCAGCCGCGCCACCCCGCGTTTGGCGAAACGCTGCGCCTGCTGACCGTCGCCGAAGCGGATTACGCGAGCGAGAGTATGGTTTCGCTCCATCTGCCGGACAAGGTCACGTCGGCCTTTTTGCAGGGCGGCAGCCTGTACGCCTTTACGCAGACGCATTTGTATAGTTTTAACTACGCGGGCAGGCGGGGCCTTGTGCTGGAGCTGCCGGCGCCGCCGCAGCGCGTATCCCGCGTGGGCGACAGTAATATGCTGTTTGAGACAGAGGGAGCGGTGTATTTGGCAAGCATTACGCAGTAATGTTTGCCAAATAGATTCCAGATTCCAGTTTCCAGACACCAGATCGCTCACGCGGATTTTTTCTGGAATCCGGAGTCTGGTATCTGGTATCTCATAACAACGGAGGCAACAATGATCGACTTCGCCATCATACTCATCCTGGCCCTGTGCGTGCTGGCCGGTTATTACCGGGGGGTGCTGTATTCCGCGCTGACCGTGGGCGTGACGCTGGTTTCGCTGCTCTTTGCGCTGCTGCTGGTGCCCGTGGTGAGCGGCGTCTTTCACGCGGACACCGAGACCTATAACACCATGCTCTATTATTTTGAGGGTTATGAGTACATCAATGAGACCAGCGTGGAGATGGTGCTGGCGCGCGCGGAGGACGTGACGGAGGCGGAGCTGAACGAAATCATCGCCAACGCGGATATTCCGATTCCCATGGGCGCGGCATTGAAAAAGACCGTGTTGGGCACGGTCTATCGCGACAAGGGGCTGGTGACGCTGGGGGATTATTTCAACCAGACCATTGTGAATGTGGTCATCAATATTCTGTCGTTCGGCATTCTGTTCATCGTGCTGCGCACGCTGCTGGGGTTCGGCTTGCTGATGACCGATCACGCGGTGCACGGCCTGCCGATTCTGGAGAAATACGATATCCCCATCTCCTGCGGCATTGGCTTTATCCATGGCGTATTGATTGTGTTTGTGATCTTTATGGCCGTGCCGATCGCGCTGACCGTGCTGCCGAAACTGTACGACACGCTGAACAACTCCCTGCTGGGCAACTTCTTTTATCGGGCGAATGTGTTCTTGCGCATGATTCCGAAAACCTAACAGCGTCTGGAATCTGGTATCTGGTATCTAATCGGCTATGACGGAGAGGATCTCCGGCAGCACCGATTCCGCCGCGCGGCGGCCTTCGGCCACGCAGTCCTGCGCGCCTTTGGTCGAGAGCAGGCCCATGAAGGACGCGTCGGGCCGGATACGCACGTCGATCTGCTGTTGTTTTAGGCGCGTCATTTCCATTTGCATGATATCAAACGCGCGGTTGATCGTGCGATAGGAGCTGGGTTTGCTGCTTGAGGGAAAGCCGCGCCGCTCGGAGAGGTCCACGCCGATGACCACGTCCGCGCCGTTTTCGCGCAGCACGTCGACCGGAATCTCCTCCAGCGCGCCGCCGTCGATATACCAGCGGCCGTCGATTTTGGTCGGCGCGAACATACCGGGGATGGACATACTCGCCCGCACCGCGCGGGCAATTTTGCCTTTGGTAAAGACGTGCAGCTGGCCCGATTCCAGGTCGACCGCCGTGCAATAAAAGGGGATCCGCGTTTGCCCGATGTCCTTGTCATGCGTGAGCACGCGCACCATTTCCTCCATTTTATTGCCCTGCAGCAGCCCGCCCTTGCCCGGTATGCCGGGGTCCATGATATCACGCGCCGTCAGCGAAAGAATGAGTTTCACCAGCAGGCGCAGGTCCGTGCCCGCGGCGTAAATCGAGCCCACAATGGAGCCGATACTGCAGCCCGAAACCATGTGGATCGGGACGTTATTCTCCTCCAGCACTTGCAGCACGCCGATATGCGCGATGCCCCGCGCACCGCCGGAACCCAGGGCCAGGCCGATTTTCTTCAATGTACAAATCTCCTTTTATATTCTATGCGCCCTGTGCTTCTATTTCGTCAAGAATTTCAAAGCCGTCCGGCACGGGTGTGCAGTCGGGCATGAGGCGGGCGCGCAGTTCCTCGTCGATCGGCAGGTCGTTGACGACCGTGACCTTCGTGCCCCGACAGAGATAAAGATAGATCCAATGCGCGTCGTCCGGCAGCAAGCGGATACAGCCCGCGGACACGGGCGTGCCCAGCTGCCAGAATTTTTCCTCGATCAGGGAACGGGAGTCCATCTCGGAGTACAAAACCGAGTGGAAGTAGAGCCTGCTCGCCGGACGGTATTTTGTCCAATACTGACCGTATAGGTTGGCGGAAAAACGCGAGAACCGCCTTCTGTCCCGTTGGATCTCCCATGTGCCCGCGCGCGAGCCCCTCTTGCCCGTGCAGCAGATCATCTCACGCACCAGCACGTCATACTCCTCCGTCTCTCCGCGCTCGTAGATGAACACGACCTGGTTGGCGACGTCCACAAAGCAGAAAAACTTCTGGGGATCGTCATTGAGCATTTTTTCCTCCGGGTAGTTGCTGCCCGCCGTTTTGCGCAGGCTCTTGGGCGTCAGGGGATACTTGTCGCTGGCAAAAGGCGTCGGGCGCGGCGTGGGCGTAGGTTCCGGCGTCGGCGTCGGCTCCGGTGTGGGCACGGGCGTGGCGGTCGGCGCGGGCGTGGCGGTCGGTGCGGGCGTCTCCTGAACCACCGGCTCCTGTGGCGTGACACAACCGAATAAGGTGATCGCGATCAGGATAAGGGGAAGTATTGCCTTAAGCTGTTTTTTCATGTTTCTTTCTCCTATGTTTATAACTGTCCACTGTCACCTGTCCACTGTCACCTGTCCACTGTTCAGTACGCCGCCTCGTACAACGCAATCGCCTGGCCCGCGTGCATGGGGCGGGGGTTGTCGGGCAGGGTGGCGTCGGTCACCGCCAGCTCCGCCATCTGCGGGAAACTCTCGCGGGTGACGCCCAGCTCGGCCAGCCCGCGCGGAATGCCCACAAGTTTTCCCAGCGCGCGCACCGCGCCGATGGCCGCCTCGCGGTATTGGGTTTCGGTCATGCCCTTCGTGCCCCGCACGCCCATCGCCTTGGCGATATGACGGTAGCGGTCGCCGGTCATCTCCGCGTTGAAGGCCATGACGTGCGGCAGCATGATCGCGTTGGCCACGCCGTGGGGCACATCCCACACGGACGAGAGCGGGTGCGCCAGCGCGTGCGTCGCGCCCAGGCCGCAATTGGAAAAGGCCATGCCGGCCAGGTACTGGCCCAGGGCCATATTCTCCCGCGCCTGGGGCAGGTTGCAGGAATGCTTGAGGTGCTGCGCGATACACGCGACCGCCTGCAGCGAAAAGATGTCCGTCATGGTCCAGGCGCGGCGGCTGAGATAGGCCTCGATCGCGTGCGTGAGCGCGTCCATACCCGTGGCGGCGGCCAGGCTTTGCGGCATGCCCGCCATCATGTCCGCGTCGATAAAGGCCACGCGGGGAATGGCGTTGTCGTCCGCGCAGAGGAATTTGCGGCCCAGTTCCTCGTCGGTGATCACGTAGTCGACCGTGACCTCGGACGCGGTGCCCGCCGTGGTCGGCACGGCGAACAGGGTGACGCCCCGACAGCGCGTCTGCCGCACGTGCTCCAGGCTGCGCACGTCCGCGTGCTGCGGATTGGCGGCAATGACGCTGACGGCCTTGGCCAGATCGATCGGCGAGCCGCCGCCCACCGCGATGATAAAATCGCAGCCGCTTTGGCAAAAAGCCTCCACGCCCGCCTGCACGGCGGCGATAGAGGGATTGGACTTGACCTTGTCAAAGATGACAAAGTTCAGCCCCGACTCCTGCAATGAACGCAGCACCGGCCGCAGCGTGCCGAACTTCACCAGCGTCTCGTCCGTGACGATAAAGGCGCAGGTCAGGCAACGCTCCACGGCCTCGGCGCCCACCTTGCTGACGCAGCCGGGACCGAAGTAGCTTTCTGTGTTCAATATTATATGATGCATGAATGCCTCCAAGTAATAAATAATAGGGAATAAGGAATAGTTAACGATAAAACTGCTGGCGCAGTTTTTTTCATAATATTTTCGGACAACCCATCAATTGTGCGCTAGCACACCACCATTATTCCTTATTAATGCCAATCACGAGTAGAAAAAGGCAAGGGAGGCGAGGCGAGCAAAGATAAAAGCGATGAGGCCATTCTCTGAGCGCACCTTGGAAGCGAACTGGATTTGGGTTTTCTGCTGAATCCA
>WRCT01000040.1 GCA_009783775.1 Clostridiales bacterium
CGACGTCCGCGGCGCGCATGGCGGCGGCGTCGTTGATGCCGTCCCCCATGAACCCGACCGTGTGTCCGTTGCCGCGCAAGGCGGTGACAATGCGCGCCTTCTGCGACGGCGAGAGCTTGGCAAAGACGTCCACATCCTCCACGGCCTTGGCGAGTGTTTCCTCGTCCATCTCCTCGATATCCGAGCCGAGCAGGATCTGATCCACGTCCAGTCCGACCTGCTTGCAGACGGTGCGCGTGACGGCGTCGTTGTCGCCCGTTAGGACCTTGACCGTGACGCCGTATTCCTGCAAGGCGAGAATCGCGTCCTCCGCGCTCTCCTTGGGCGGATCCAAAAAGGCCAGATAGCCGATCAAGACCATCTCCGACTCGTCCGAGATGGAGAACGCGCCTGCGGGGGCGGGGTTTGTCTTTTGCGCCAGACCCAAAACGCGCAGGCCGTCGTCGTTGAACTTGCGGCAGACTTCCAGCACCTCGGCCTTGATTTTCTTGGTGATCGGCTCGACCTTGCCGCTATAGTCCACGAAGGTGCAGACATTGAGCATTTCCTCGATCGCGCCCTTTGTGATCATCTGCGTCTTGCCACTTTGATCCTCGACCACCACGCTCATGCGGCGGCGGTTGAAGTCGAAGGGGATCTCGTCGATCTTGCTGTAGTTGTTGTAGAGCTCGCGCATACCCAGGTCGTTCGCGTGCTCGATGATGGACAGGTCCATGAGGTTTTTTAAGCCCGTCTGATAATAGCTGTTGAGGAAGGCGTGGCGCAGCACGCGCGGGTCCTCCTGCCCGTCGATGTTCAGGTGATACTCCAAAATGACCTTGTCCTGCGTTAAGGTGCCCGTCTTGTCGGTGCAGAGGATATCCATCGCGCCGAAGTTTTGGATGGAGTTGAGGTCCTTGACGATGACCCGCTTTTTGGACATGGACACCGCGCCCTTGGCCAGGTTGGCCGAGACGAGCATGGGCAGCATTTCGGGCGTGAGGCCCACGGCGATGGAGAGGGCGAACAGGGCCGCGCTCATCCAGCGGTTCATGTCGCCGACGGTTTTGGTGGTCAATGCGCTGATGAAGAACACGACCGGCACCATGGCCGCCATAAAGCGAATTAAGACCCACGACACGGAGGTAATGCCCTTTTCAAAGCTGGTGACGGTTTTCTTGGTCTGCAGCTGGCGCGCGATCTCGCCAAAGACCGTGTCGTCGCCGACGGCCAGCGCCAGCGCCACCGCCGTGCCCGAGATAACGTTGCTGCCCATGAAGGCCAGGTTGTTAAGGTCCAAGGGATTTTTGGCCTTGCCCGCGATCTCATGGCCGAATTTTTCGACCGGCTCGCTCTCGCCCGTGAGTGAGGACTGGCTGACGAACAGGTCCTTCGCCTGCAAAATGCGCACGTCGGCGGGGATCATGTCGCCCGCCGCGAGGTAGACGATGTCGCCCACGACGAGTTCGTCGAGCGGGATCTCGCGCCGCTCGGAGACTTCTTCCTCCTCCTCGTCCTCGTTTTCGATTTCGAACTTGCGCTGCACGGCCACGGTCGTCTCGACCATTTCGGTCAGTTTTTCGGCGGCGACCCCCGAGCGCAGCTCCTGCAAAAAGCGCAGCAGGCCGGAGATCAAGACCATCGAAAGCACAATGATGACGGCGGGGAAATCCTGCGTGAACAGGGAGACGCAGGCCAGCACAAAGAGAACCACGGTGAAGGGGTTGACAAAGGCCTCAAAGAGCCGTTTCCAGACCGATTCCTTCTTTTGCTGCGTGATTTTGTTTTCGCCGTACTGCAGCTGGCTGTCCTCGATCTGCTCGCTGTCGTAACCCTCCCAGGTGTTGTCGTATTGGATCAGAAGGGTCTCCGGCTTTTTTTGCGCGGCATTGAGCAGACGCCGTTTGATCTTCTGCGCCTGGAGCTGCACGCTGGGATTGACTTTTACTTTTTTGGGCATGACACAACCCTCCTTTCTCGTTTTGGAGGCGTTGATGCGCATGGGTACTATTAAAAAATCAGAGACTTATGATATGCGAATGCGGCGAGAAAAGGGCACGCGCATGGGGAGGTTCGGATTTTTCACATAGCCCCTGGCAATCTCCGCCGGTACTACTTCCGCCTGCGTCCATTTTCTCACCCCCTTGCCTATAATTTGCTTTATATACCGACCCCTGATTAAAAACTTGCCATCTTTGCGGTCTTTTTATCCCTCGGCTGTGTCGCCGTCGATCGGTGTAGGCTGCCGGCTACACCTCACTCCCGCTTCGTGCCGAGAAACAAAAATCCTCGCAAATCCAAGCAGGTTTTTAATCAGGGGTCGGTATCATTGTATTCCTTTGCCATACGGTTGTCAACCACTAAAACAAAGCGTTTTTCATGAACGTAAAGCGGCAGGCTGTATCCGCGTTTGGGATACAGCCTGCCGCTTTTTCTGTTTGCTATGCTTTCGGGGAAAGGGTGCTTATCCTCTCGCCCGCGCAGTGTTTTTCCTGGATTTGCGCGTAACCGTAATTGCCAATCCCACCGTGCCGACAAACAGCAGGCACAGCCATAACCGGATCATGTTGCCTTCACCGGTCTTGGGCAAAGGTGGGTCTTCATCGGTCCTCGAGCCTGGAGAATATACATTGGTATTTCAGCTTCAGTGTCGCCAGTTTTTCGAGGCTGAGCAGATCCAGGGCGGTGATGGCGTTGGTTTGCACAAGGTAGAGCACGCCGTCGATATAGAGGCCGCGCGCGTCGTCCTCGTAGTAGGTTTTTTCGCCAAAGTCCAGTTTGATCTTGCCCTTTTCGGTGAACCCGCTTGCCGCGTCATAGCCATAGACGAAGTAATAGTCGTCCGCAGGGAAGGCGATGAGGTTCTTTTGAACGTCCACCAAAATGGCCTTGTGGTTATACATCACCGGCGTCCAGTCGGCTTTGACCTTTTGGACGTGCTTTTCGGACACATCGGTCTTGTCGCTGATGTCGAACATGGACAGTTTGACGCCCGTGGTTCTGCCCGTTTGCTCGTCCGCCGAGAACCCCAGCCCGACTAATAGCCCCTCGCCAAAGGGGTGCAGGTAGGAGGAGAACCCGGGGATCTTCAGCGCGGAGAGCACCTTGGGGTTGGCGGGGTCGGAGAGGTCCACGGTGAACAGCGGGTCCACCTGGCGGAAGGTGACGAAGTAGACGATCTCGCCCGCAAAGCGCGCGGACTTGACGTGTTCGCCCTCGGCCAGGCCCTCGATCTTGCCCACGGTCTTGAGGTCGCCGTCCAGGATATAGAGCGCGTTGTCCGACTTGCTCTCATAGTCGCCGTAGGTGTCGATTCCCTCGGTGTAAATGCGCTGCGTGAAACTGTTGCGCGTGACCACAAAGCGGAAGTGGCCGTTCCAGGCGTCCATGGAAAACTGGTTGAGCAAAGAGCCCGGGATGGTCGCCGCCGCCTTTTGCGTGATCTTGCCCTTGTCGAGCGTGAACAGGACCACGTTGGTGGCGCCGCCGCCGTAGTTGTCGATATAGAGCTTGGCCCAGACGTCCCGCTGCTCCTCCGTATACCCGCTTTGCCAGGCATAGGAGGTGAGCAGCAAGTTCCTCCCGTCGCAGTAGATATTGCCCGACACGCCGAACAGCGCCTTGGTGGAGGTGTAGGCGTTGCCCGCCTCGCAATCAATCGCGCCGATGACAGAGTAGGACGTGTTGCCGCCGTCCTCATAGAGCAGAATATCGCCTGCGGGGATCAAGGTCTCGCGCCCGCTGTCGTCGCGCAGGGTCGGGCAATACGTGACGGGCGCGCCCTCGAGCCAGCCGCTCCAGTTATAATAGGAAGTGACGATGTACAGACAGCCGTCCGTCAGGCGCGAGTCGGAATAGTGGCCGCTTTGGGAGATCTCGCTCAGCTTTTTGACATTGCCTTTGTCGGAGATATCGAAGGTCACCACGATGGTGCGCGAATCGTTGGTCTTTACGGTGCCCCCGATTTTCGTCTCGTCCGTCGTGAGGTCCGCGGTCAGGGGCCGGATCACATCCCAGCCGTTATAGCTGACGATCACAAACAGGCGGTCGCCGTAGACATACATATTCCGCGCGTCGGCGCTTTCGTTTGCCTTCGGCTTGCCGGGCACGTCGACCGTGTCGGTCACCTTCATCTCCGCGCCGTCCGCGCTGACGACATAGAGCTTGCCCTTTTGCGGCGAGAGCACGTAGATATAGTCGCCATCCGTTTTGACGATGTCGGCCTCGTCGACGTTTAAGACCTGCGTATTGGTGCCGGAGTAGTCCTTCTGCGGCGCGGCCTCATCGAAATAATCGGAGTGATCCGCCTCCGGCGCCGCGCTGAATACGACATCGCCGACGTCGTCCACCGCCATCTCCATATCGGCTCCGACGGCCCTGTTATTGAGCCTTATCGTGTTCCGGGTGATGAAACCGCCAAGATTGCCGCTGTTGGATTTTTGCTGCATGAGGGCATATAGGTCATCATAATCGGAGACGGTCGTGAGCGGCAGGTCAACCGGCCGGAGCGTGGCGAGGGCGTATTTTTCCGTTTGGGGAAGACCGACCGGTCCGACGCCGGGGCGGCGCAGGGCAAAAATGCCCCAGGTCCCGCCGCCTAACAGGGCCAGGACCAGCACGGCCGCGACGGCTTGGATCAGGCGTTTGTTGCGCATGGGCGGGCGCTGCCCGCGCTTTAGTTTGGCGTAGAGCGTTTCCGGCGCGTGAATGTTATCGGTTGCTCTGCGGTATTGATCTTGAAACATGATAGTCCTCCTTGTGATGTTTCTTGGGAGACTGGATTGCTGCGTCGCGTTGCCTGCCTGCACACGTTTCTTTCGCTCTCCTCGCAATGACGAAAGCCCAGCCCTCCGTCATTGGAACCCCTGATTAAATCGTTCGCCGGGTAGGTTGGCTATCAGAATGGTCCCAACATAGGAGCTTTTGGCAGGCCGACTATTCCCCCTCACGATTTAATCAGTGGGCCCCATTGCGAGGAGAACACAAGCTCGAATGTCGGAGGAAACACGACGAAGCAATCCGGTATTCAGAAATCTTCTGTCAGTTGTTCTTTGAGCTTGAGTCGGGCGCGGCGCAGCCAGGACTTGACGGTGGACTCGGTGGTCTTGCACATTCGGGCGATCTCCGCGACGGAGTACCCCTCGTAATAGTGCAGGTGGACGGCCGTTTTGTACTTTTCGGGCAGGCTTGCCACCAGCGCCCAGACCCAAGGATCACTGCCCTCTTGGGCCGCCTGGCCCGCCAGGCTCTCCTCCCCCACCGTATGGCGGCGAAAGGCCGTGGTGAGCAGGTTCGCGCTGCAGTGGATCGTCACCGTCAGCAGCCAGGCTTTTTGGTGCTCTGCGCTTAAGAAGACCGGCTGTCGGCGCAGGCAGCGGAAAAACACCTCCTGCGTGACGTCCTCGGCGTCCGCGCGGCTGCGCGTCCGCAGCAGCGCCAGGCGGTAGACCATGTCCGCGTAGGCCGCGTACAGCGATTCCAGGTCCATGTTGTTCGGCTCGTTGCTCATAACTCTCTACCCCTAATACCGCGTAAGGGTTCAAATGGTTGCATAAAGGGGCGAACTTTGTTCGCCCCTATGGTTGGTTAGGCGGGCGGGCTGACCCCGCCCCTACGGTTGACAGCTATCCTTCTTTGATCAGCGTTTCGATATAGGCAATGGTCGTCACGTTTTTGGCCGCTGTTGCGTTCATGGCCGCCAACTGTGTGTTGGTGACGTTGCCCGTGGGCACATACCAGCGGAACTGGTTGTAGAAGGTGAAATAGGTGCCCGTGCGCCCGAAGTCATAACCCGCCTGCGCGAAGAGCTCGTTGCGCGCATAGCCCAGGACCTGCAGCAGGGTGTATTGACTGGTCTGCGGGACCTTCCAGGTATCCGCACCCACAATCGTGCTGCTCCAGGCGGCGGGGATCACCTTGCCGTCCACGTTAAACGGTGTGTCGGGCGCGCCCGGGAAGACCATGCTGCCACCGGTGAGCTCGTAGCTCGTGTACTGCGTGGCGGGGAAACCCGAGGTGCCCAGCGCCGCGCTTAAGCTGTTGTACTCGGTCAAAAAGACATAGTCCGCCGTCGGCTTGCGCGTGGCGTGCACGTTGATGATGTCCGCCACGAGATAGGTCGTGCCGCTGGAGAGCTTGATCTCATACACCAATCTGAAACAGTTGACATAGGGCGCGGACGTCGTGCTTTGCACGATAAAGTAATTTGCTTTGACCTCGCTGGAACGGAACCGCGTGCCGTAGAATTTTTCCTTGGCCGATCGGATCGCCTCGCGCACCGCTGTCTGGTCAAAGTTTTGCAGCGATTTTATGCTGTTCTCCTTGTCCGAATTGATGATGGGCGAAGAGGTCGGCGTGGGCGCGGGAGTAGCCGTCGGCGTGGGCGACACGGTCGGCGAAGGCGTCGGCGTGGGCGATTCGCTCGGCTCGGGCGTCGGCGTCGGTGTGGGCTCCTCCGTTTCCTCCGGCGTGGGCGTGGGGATCTGGGGCACGTCAATATTCGGCTGTCTTGCGAAAGCCTCGTCGATCTCGGCCCGCGTCCAGGACCAGACCGTGTTGATCAGCTGTACGCCATTGGCAAGCAGGATCTCCTCGCTGTTTTCGATGGAGCTGGTGGTTTCAAAGTCGTAGCGAATATCTGTGCTGCTCGGAAAGATACGCGTCATCTGAACGCCCAGCGCCATAATGGCCTGATAGCCCTGGTGCAACGCCAGCAGGTCGGGATTGACCGGCAGCGCCCAGTCCGTGGCGGTGAGCAACAGATCATGGTTGACGCCGACCCAGTCGTATTCGCCCTGCTCGTCCTTGCGCAGGAGAATAAACTCGCGCATATCCAGCTGGCGCACGTCCGGCCGGTTCAGCTCGTAGGCGAAGAGCATTTCCTCCTCGGTCCAGATCCAGGTGGTGTTGATCAGGCGCAGGCCGTGCCGCTTTAAGATCCTATCCACCTGTTGGGGCGTTTTGTCGGTCGCCAGCTGCGCGGAGATCTCATAGAGACCGTCGGCGAACTGTACGTCGAAAAAGATGCCGGACAGGATTTGCAGGTCGGGGAAAGCGGCAAGGTTTTCGGAGACCTCCGGCTTGGTGATGTCCGGCAGGTAGTTGTCCTCGATCAGGCGGTAGAGGTCCAGAGAGACCGTATACTCGCCCTCATGCGTCTTGCCGACAAGGGCGTATTCCTTGATGCTCACGTCCTGCGCGCTGCTGCCGGAAGAGAGATAGATGACACAGAGAATCAGCGCGACCACCAGCACGACGGCGCACGCCACGACGATGACCTGACCTTTTGCGCTCAGTTTCTTTTGCATAAGAGTATCCTCCCAAATTTTTTAGGGGTTTCCGATTATTGTTTTTTGCCGCAGTAGGGGCAGTAGGGTTCATTGCCCGAGATCACCTCGTCGCAGAAAACGCAGCGGCGCGGCTCGGGCGCGGGACGGCTGTAGGCCGCCTCGTCCTCCGGCAGATAGGAGGGTGGGGTTGCTTTGGGCAGCTCCCCCCTGTCGGCTTTGCCGACTTCCCCCCTCGGAGAGGGAGGCAGGCGAACAGGCAGTTCTTCCTCCAGATCATCGTCCTCGTCGTCCTCGTCAAAAATACTGGGCGCGAGCGGACGCGTGACGGGTTTGGGCGCGGGTCTGGGCGCGGGCGCGGGGCGGGCCGGCACGGGCTGACGGACCGGCGCGGGGCGGGGTTTAGGCTGCGCGAAAAGATCGTCGTCGTCCTCTTCCTCCTCGTCCTCGTCCTTGTCGTCCTTGAAACTCACCATGGCGATGGTGAGCAAGATTGCAACCAGGACCATGGCCACGCCCATGACCAGGATCACAAAATAGGATTGCGCAAAGACCTGGTACAGGGTGCGTTCGTTCAGCGCCGCGCCGCTGCGAAACGCGACAAGCGCGAACAGGCCGTAGGCCAGAAATACGCCTGCCAGCGTCGCCAACATGGTTCGAATGTTCTTCATCATAAATGATTCCCTCCTTGAATGCTTTATCAGTTATCTATTAAACTTTGGATCTCGCGCAGCAAGCGAATATTGCGCGCCTCGGTTTCCGTCATGCGCTCGTCCGTGTAGTCCGCGTCTGCACTGTACCAGCGCTGCGCCCCGTAGTGGCGAAAGAACTCCGATTCGCGCTCCGGATCGAAAGGGCAGCCGTAACGCGCCGAGATCTCCTTGCGCGCATAACGCAGCAGGTTGGACAGGCTGTGTCCGGTGATGCCCGTCAGCTGCCAGATGTGGTCCTCGGTCAGCCAGTCGTAGGTCGGCGACCAGTATAGCCCGCTGGCCAAACGGTAGCTCGTCGGCAGGCCGGCAAAGCGCACAAACCCGTTTTGATCAAAGGCGATCCGGTCGGGGTTGCTTACCCCGCCGCCGGGCAGGACCGTGACGGTGTAACGCGAGGCGGAAAAGGCGGAAAGGCTCTCCGCCGCTTTTTTGTCGCTTGCCGCCTGGGTCTCGACGGAGGAAAAGGTCACCTGACCCGATTCGGTCCAAACCAGGTTTTTAATCTCCACCGTGAAGAAATACGACGGGGCGTTCTCCGCGCCCTCACCCGATTGTTTTGCGGTATAGGCCGCGCGGAACAGGTTGGACGCGCCGCTGCGGGAATCCGTGACAAAAATCACCTGCGTTTTGGACACCGTCCACTCGTTTCTGCCGAAGAGCTTGCGGCATTGCGCGTCCCGCTCGCTCAGCGCGCGCTCGTACACAGGGCGCAGGTTGAGCCCGTTGCCGCTTTGGTCCAGCAGAGAGGTCAGCGGGCCGGGCGAAAGATTATGCAGCGGCGGCGTTTCGGGTGGTTCTTCCTCCTCCTCCGTAGTCGGCGCGGCCAGCGGCTCGGGCTGGGTGCTGTCCAACGCGATCACGCCCTTTACCTCCTGCGTCCAGGAGAGGGTCTCGATCTCGATCCCGTAGCGCAGCAGGGTGCGGGTGTCGCAGAGCACATTCAGCTCCATCAGACCGGACTCATCGGTATAGGCAAGCGCCACCTGCATTTGCATGAGCGCCTTGACGTCGGGATAGTCGGCAAGGTTGATCTCGCTCTGCCGCGGGTTGGGCAGGTAAAGGTCGGTCAAAATCGCGTCCACGTCGATAATCGCGGTGGGCACGCCCTTTGCGCCTAAACCGAGCGTGGTGTAGTCGGCAAGGTTCAGCGGGATCGCGTAGCGACGCAACCCGATGTGCAGCGCGCACAGGACCAGGGCGGCCAGCAGAATGCCGACGGAGAGAAACACCGACAGGCGTTTTATAAGAGGCGTGTTACGCGTTCTCTTCATTCTCATAGTAATAGGGCCGGCGGGCAAAGACGAAGATATCGCCCCTGCCGGTGACGACGCAGCCGCCCAGGCTGAAGGAGCAATGCGCGATCACGGGCTCGCCGCGCTCGTCAAAGCCCAGCACAATGCCCACATGGTTGCCGTCGCCGGTATTGGGCCGCCGCTGAAAGACAAAATCGCCGGGTTGGATCTCCTCCCACCCGATCTCACGGGAGCGTTTCCACTGGCTGGTAGAACCCAGGCCGATGGCGGATTTCACCTGGTCAAAGCTCATGCCGCTTTGGATAAAGCACCAGGCAATGTAACCCGAGCAGTCCAGGCCATAGGGCTGGATCGTGCCCGTGGTCTCGCTGCCCGCGCTCTCCACCAGCTGCGGCTGACCCCATTCGGGGTCAAACCCGATCGCCTCGCTCTTGCCGCCCCAGAAGTAGGTGACCTTGCCATTCAATGAGGCCGCGCTGTCCACCACGATTTGGCGCAGGGGCTCCAGTTCGGGATTGTTCTGAAGGGCATAAGCCAGCTTTCCCTCCGCCACCTGCTCGTAGGCCAAGGCCGGACGCGCGTAAGGCACGGGCCGCCGCAGGACGCCCGTAAGGATAAGGACAAAGGCCGCCAGCAGACCAAGCAAGCCGGCGGCGATCAACAGGAGACGCCTTTTCGGCATAGTTTCCATATTCGCAGTATAACATACGGTTTTGCAAATGCAAACCCTTTGGCGCGCCGTCGATAAGATATTGCAAATTGTTCAAATTCTGTTATAATATTCGTAATGATTGGGCGTAGATTTATTGTTTTTATAGGGGTCTTCGTTCTGCTTTGCGTCGCTATCGGCTGTGAGAGCACGCTGCCCGCCGCACTTTCGCCGGCGATAGAAATCTCCGCCGCGCCGACTGTTGCGCCGACTGCCGCGCCGACGCTGACACCGACGCCGATTCCGACACCGACACCGGAGCCCACACCCCTGCCGCCCTTTGGCCTCGGTCAGCATTACGCGACCGTCACTTTGGGAGAAAATCTGAGACTTGCGCTGCCGGAGGGCTATGAGGCGCTTTGGTCCTCGCACAACGAAAGAGTGGCGACGGTGGACCAAAGCGGGACTGTGACGGCCGTAAAATTGGGAACGACTGAGATCTCGGCACAGTCGGCGGACGGTCTCTTTACCGATTCCTGTTATATCCGCGTGAGCGCGCGCGGGCCCCTTCCGCCGCTCGGGGAGATCGATCCGCCGCGTTTTGTGCTGGGGCAGGACGGAATCTACCGCAACGCAGAAGGTGAAACGTCGGGCCGCGCCGAGATCCTGCTCACCGGCGATATCATGTGCGTGGGTTCGCAGCAGAGCGCGGCGCGTGTGGGGGATACCTATGATTTCAACGTCGGCTTTGAAAGCCTGCGCCCGTTGTTTTTGGGCGCGGACTTTGTCATCGGCAATCTGGAGACCGTGCTCTCACACTCCATGCCCTGGACAATAGAAAAGGCCAAATTTTCCGAGAAGGCGCCCAACTGCAACGCGCCGAATACCTTTTTGGACGGGGTGCGCCACGGCGGGTTTGACGCGGTGGTCACAGCCAACAACCATACGCTGGACGGCGGCCTGGAAGGACTGTATGAAACGATCCAGCAGCTGGATTCTTACGGCCTGTTGCACACGGGTACCGGGCTGTACGCCCACGGGCCCCGCTTTCTTTTGGTCGAAATCAATGGGCTGCGCGTGGCGTTTTTGTCCTACACCATGTCCTTCAACCGTGACGGCGGACTGTCGCCCACGCAGATAGAGACCATGGTGAGCCGCTACTCCCCCGAGGCCGTGGCGCGCGACTGCCAAGCGGCGCGGGAGGCGGGCGCGGAGTTTATCATCGCCTACAACCATTGGGGGCAGGAGAACACCCGGGTGTTGACCGAACGGCAGCGACTGGCCGCCCAAGCTATGGCCGACGCGGGCGTGGATATGATCGCAGGCTCGCACCCGCATACGCTGCAAAAGGTGGATTGGCTGACCGCGCACGACGGGCGGCGGGTGCTCTGCGCTTACTCGCTGGGTAATCTGCTGTCCGGTATGACAAGGGCGCAGGGCAACCGCGAGACGGCGATTCTGCGCCTAGCGCTGGCGCGGGACGAACAGGGCCGTGTGGGTCTGGCCGGTTTTGGCTATTACTCCTGCGTGATTCTCAAAGAGAAGGGCGTCAACTTTGTGTGGCCGCTGATGTATGAGACCAACAGCGCCAAATATGTGAAACAATCTGGCCGCATTGCCAAGGTGCTGGGCATTGCCGCATGGACAGACTTGCAGTAGCCGCGTTTGTGGTGTATAATAAATTATTGCGTTAGGGAGAAGAAGACTATGAAAAAAATCATTTGCATCATTTTGGCGGGGGCTTGCCTGTTTGGGCTGGCCGCCTGTGGCGAAAAGAAACAGGAGGAAGAGATGACGAATCCCGAAATTCAGGTGAGCGATTACCCCATTGCCACCATTACCATGCAGGACGGGCGCAAGATCGTGCTGGAGCTTTATCCCGAGATTGCGCCGGAGTCGGTCAAGAACTTTATTATGCTGGCCAACGACGGCTACTATGACGGCACGATTTTCCACCGCGTGATCTATGGCTTTATGATCCAGGGCGGCTGCCCCGAGGGCACGGGCGGCGGCGGGCCGGGCTGGAACATCAAGGGTGAGTTTTCCAACAATAGCGTGGCGAACGATATCGCGCACGTGCGCGGCGTGCTGTCCATGGCGCGGCAGGGCAACCCCTATGACCCGCCCGCGGCCTACGACACGGCCGGCAGCCAGTTCTTTATCGTGCACAAGACCAGCCCGCACCTGGACAATGACTACGCGGCCTTCGGTCGGGTAATCGAGGGTATGGACGTCGTGGACGAGATCGCCTCCGTCACCACGGACGGCAGCGACAAGCCGCGCGTAAAGCAGGAGATTGGTAGCATTCGCGTCGAGACATTCGGGGTGGATTACGGAGAGCCGAATAAGCTCAAGTAATTGTGGATCATGAACGCAGAGCGTCTCATTGGTCACAATAAGCACCAAGCGCCAAATTCGAACGAATTGAGAAGAATACAAGGTATCAAAAAAAGCCCTAAAACAGCAATGTCATCAACTTAAGGGAAAAGAAAGCAGTTCGCATAAAAAAAGCGGTCTGTTTTCTTATTTGAGAACAAAAGGGATGACAATGAAACTGTTTGGGGA